>CAIQND010000451.1 GCA_903873045.1 uncultured Methylococcaceae bacterium
ACCAATAACGATTTTTGGTATTTTAAACCGACATCCATTGTTCATTGATGTTTGTCTGGTACGCACAGCGTACCCTACTTTGGATAACACGCTTATGTCTAATTATCGACGTGCTTATGTTGCTGGCGGTTCGTTCTTTTTCACGCTGGTGACGGAACGCCGCGCCCCGATTTTTCGTTCACCAACCGCTCGCACTTGTTTGGGTACTGCGTTGCGTGATTGTCAAAAACGCTGGTCGTTCCGTTTGGATGCGCTGGTTTTGCTGGATGACCATTTACACGCTATCTGGACATTGCCCGGAAATGATACCGACTATTCCATGCGTTGGGGATATATCAAAAAAGAGTTTACTAAAGCGTGGTTACTGGCGGAGGGTATTGAACAACCGCGCAGCAAATCTCGCTTACAACAACGGCGGCGCGGCGTGTGGCAACGCCGATTTTGGGAACACACGCTACGCGATGAAAACGACTATGCACGGCACTTTGACTATCTGCACTATAATCCCGTCAAACACGGTTATGTCGAACGGGTACGCGATTGGCACTATTCGACCTTTCATCGTTGGCTGAAACAAGGGGTTTATGATGTCAATTGGGGCTGTTCCATTCATGAGACATTGGCATTTGCTGATTTGGATACTGCTATGGAGTAGGGTACGCTGTGTGTACCGTATTTATAATCACTTGCCCTGTTTTTGATGGTACGCACAGCGTACCCTACCTTTTTTAATCCCAGCCGTGCAACTTATGAATCACAACGCTATCAATCTTCAACTTGCCCTAGACTGGCTACACGCGATCATCAAAAACCGTTTGAACAAAAACGCTGATGATTTTACCGTTGACCCACTGGAATTTTATAATGAAGATGTTGGTTTGGCAGGATTTATCGCTGCTCACAATCCTGATTATGAAGAATTTATGTTGTTGATGCTGGCTCTCGCACCTAGTTTAAAACCTGATTTTTTCGCGCAACTGATTGCCGAATACCTGCCTGATGGCGGCGATTTTCCTGAGTTTGGCGGTGCGAAAGCGACGCATCATAGAGGTATTTTGCCGACTGGCGAAACGGCACAGTTTATTTTGGCAGGTGATAATCTGGAAAAACGGCTAATCGTGCAAGCGATGCTAAGCAGTGAACATTGGTTTGCCAAACAACATATTCTCTGGCTGGAAGCAATGCCCGCTGGTGAACCGTTAATGAGTGGGCGGTTAATAACGGATTCTGAGGTGATCGAATTACTCACGACAGGCGCAGTCAGTAAACCACGCTTTAGCATGGATTTCCCCGCAGAACAGTTGGAAACTGAAATGGAATGGGATGATTTGGTGTTACATCCCAACACCTTGCGCAACATTCGCGAAATTGAAAACTGGATCACCTACAACGATACCCTGTTGCAGGATTGGGGGATGCACAAAAAGTTAAAGTCCGGCTACCGAGCACTGTTTTACGGCCCCCCCGGAACGGGTAAAACACTGACGGCCTCTTTACTGGGTAAATACACGGACAAAGACGTATTCCGTATCGACCTGTCACGGGTGGTGTCCAAATATATTGGCGAGACCGAGAAAAACCTGTCAAAACTCTTCGATAAAGCCGAGCATAAAAACTGGATCTTGTTTTTTGACGAAGCCGACGCTCTCTTCGGCAAACGCACTGACATCCGCGATGCTCATGATAAGTATGCCAATCAGGAAGTTGCCTATCTGTTACAGCGCATCGAAACTTACAACGGACTGGTGATATTAGCCACTAATCAACGCGGTAATATAGACGATGCGTTTGCCAGGCGCTTTCAGTCCTTCATTCATTTTCCAATGCCCCGGCCAGAAGAACGTTATCAAATCTGGTGCAAAGCCTTTCCCCCGCAAATCGAAATTGCCGTTGATATTGACTGGCAACACATAGCAGCCCGTTTCGAGCTAACCGGTGCAGGCATCATCAATGTCATGCATTATTGTGCAGTAGAAGCTTTGGCCGACCAATCGCTTTGTATTGACTTTAAACGGTTGGAAGCCGGTATCCTGCGCGAGTTTATTAAGGAAGGGAAAGTCGTGTAGCGATCTTTTCTCAAGACTGATTTGTTCGTAAACTAATAAAGCATCTACTTTAAAAAGCTAGGTAAATTGAATGCTAGCAATAATTAAGCAGTTAATTTTAAAGTATTTTATTTTTTACATACCAAGTTTTACCTGGGGATTTAAAGTGGATACCTAATAAATATTTGTGTAATCTCGCTTTAGTTGTAGCATGATGGCTTCATTAGATTCAAACCGGTTTTGCCATGACCCTAATCAATGCCTTACAACAACTACACGCCGACATGCGCCACTGGCGGCAGCATTTGCATCAGTTTCCTGAAACGGCTTTTGAAGAAACCCAAACGGCACAGTTTATCGCGGATAAACTGACAAGTTTTGGACTGGATGTCCATCAGGGATTAGGTAAAACCGGTGTTGTTGCAACGCTTTCAGCTGGAAACAGTGATCAAAAAATAGCTTTGCGTGCCGACATGGATGCTTTATTTATCCAGGAGCAAAACACTTTTTCTTATAAGTCATGCCATGATGGCAAAATGCATGCTTGCGGTCATGACGGTCATTCGGTGATGTTGCTGGGTGCCGCCAAGTATTTATCTGAACACTGCCACTTTAACGGAACCGTTTATTTTATTTTTCAGCCTGCTGAAGAAGGCCGCGCGGGTGCCAAACAAATGATTGAAGACGGGTTATTTGAACAATTTCCGGCAGATTGCGTTTTTGGAATGCACAATTTTCCTGATATTCCGGCGGGGCATTTTGCCCTTAAAGCAGGTGCCATGATGGCCTCGTTTGATTGTTTTGAAATCACCCTTACCGGACAGGCGACTCATGCAGCCATGCCACATTTGGGCAATGACGCCATTGTTGCTGCGGCTCAGCTGATTACTGCCCTGCAAACCATTGTCAGTAGAACCGTAAATCCGGCTGATTCTGCGGTAGTCAGTATTACCCAGATTCATGCCGGAAATACCTGGAATGCCCTGCCGGAATCCGTGTTGTTAAGAGGCACGTTTAGATGTTTTGGCACGACGGTAAAAACACTGATTGCCGATAAAATCACGCACTTGCTTAATGGCATTTGTGCGGGTTTTGACGTTAGCGCAGACATCCGCTTTAACCCGGAAAATGCAGGTTATCCGGTCACTTTTAATACCGAGGCGGAAACAGCCATCGCATTAACAGCGGCCAGTGCTGTAGTCGGAGAGAAGTGTGTTGATCAACAGCC
>CAIQND010000452.1 GCA_903873045.1 uncultured Methylococcaceae bacterium
AATATTGCTGGGGGAGAGCAGTGCGGCATTAAGCGCGATGGGCGATTGTTTGAAAGGAATATTCATCGGTCAGTGATTGTTTTAAGTGTAGGTGGCAATTATACCATTATTAGCTGGCGTTTTCGGACAGCCTCCTAGTTGTCTCGGTGCTGATGCCCGTCCAGCTGTCCATAATATTCGCTAGTTGAACGTAAGTCCGGGTCATGACCGGCCAGACTGAAAAAACCGTCGAATGCACCTGCAAGCCATAGAGACCATAGTCGAAGGCCGAATCAAGATTAGCCAAAGCCGCTTGCACCGGCGCATCCAGTACTACCGACTCGGCACCTTTGATCGGTACGCCATTAACGAGCACGTTCAAAAATTCTTCAATCATGGTCTTGGGACCCGCGCAGACACCGTATTCGGAAGAAAAGCATAATTTCGCTCCGAGTACTCATAAATTTCGGTACTGGTCATTGGCGCATTGACGGTAAGTGTCGGCTCGCCAACGGGCACAAAAATCATCTGATGCGTGACCATTCTTAGGCCATCGGTGACGCGGAACATTGACGCTAAGGCAGGATGCAGCTGTCCATTTTCTATTGGGTCTTGTGTGCGCATGAGCTGGTAAGTCGGCACTGCCAGCACCAGTGTAGACAGGGCCTCCAGTCCCCCGACAGTCCAGCCGTTTTGTTGTTCCGGAAATCGTTGCAGATAGGCTTTTCGTATCTGCAACAAAGCGACCATCATCTGCGGCCAATAATTGCGCATACTTTTGAGTGCGGTAATATTCATCGGGCGCTCGTCCTGAAAACGGCTCCCCGGGTACGGACACGTGCGCCATTCGGTAGCTACATCCAAACGCAAGGACTTGGGAAATACGTTGGCCTCGCCAACCTGACGCCCCTCGGCATCCATCGCGATATGCGCAATCCGAAAAATGGGTATGACTAATTCCAGATAGCCTAAGGCTAAGCTGCGCCCAGTCAACTCACTGGTAATTGCTGCACATTCCTGCCAACTGCGCGCTTTTGTGTTCAAGGCAGGCGGAAGCGGTGAAGGACGAGAGCCTTCCTGAACCGGCGCAGTATCAGCCTGATAAGTATCGGCATAATGTAAAATGCCTTCTTCGATAAGCTGCTCTAGCAAGGCGTGAATACGCGGCCATTGATAATAACTGCCCCAACCCAGGGCGGTTTTAGCGATAAAGCACGCTTGTTTACTCAGGCTTTCGCCAAATTCAAACAATTCCGCTTCGTCAAACGAGATTTCTTTGTCGCCGTAATAAAGATGCAATTCCCGCTCTCCTGCTGCATCCGTAGAATACTGAACGATCGCGCACTTATGCAGCGGAAAGACCAGTTCGTCGTCGGCATCAAGCTGTCTGCTCTGCTTTTGCAGCTTATGCCTTGGGCATGAAGACGGCATATCTTCGTTAGTTAATTCCATTGAGTCATTCATAATCTTTCGTCTTGGCGTTTTATCAAGCGGGGTAAGGTCTAAAAACCGCAGTGAGTCCACAAAAAACACGAAAGGCACGAAAATATCAAATCTTTCGTGCCTTTCGTGAACCTTCCATCTCTAGCGATTAGAGATGTGCTTTTTTTGTCGTGACTTAAACTTAACCGTGGTTTGGAGCATCATCCTTACCACGACCCTGACGAACATGCCCTGCTGCATCATCCGCACCACGACGACCCGCTTTAATATTTGTTTTAACTTTCATCTCACCGTTCGCTCATTTTTTCTAGTGGTTCGTAAGGTTTAAAAACACTACATGTAGTGTTTTCAGGAGTTTTTATAAAAAAACAATTTCCTAGCAATGACTTTATGTCATAAACGCTATTTTTTATATCTAAAAAAATGA
>CAIQND010000453.1 GCA_903873045.1 uncultured Methylococcaceae bacterium
AATGAATAGCCTATTAACCACACATGAGCAGGAATCTCCAGGTATCGTCAACGTAGAGACGCGATTTATCGCGTCTTTATTTATCGCGTCCCAACATCCGAAAACTCGAAAACCCACGGGTTATCATTTAGACGCGATAAATCGCGTCTCTACGGAGATTAATTTATGGTTGATCGGTATAAGGTTATTTCTGAGAAAGAACTTACCCATTAGACGAATCCAATCGTTTTCTTGATTGGGAAAATCCTACTTTTAATGGGTAAAATATTCTCCGGAAATCACCTAAAGTCAGCTCCTGCTTCAACAACTAACTCCAGTAAAAAATCGTCATCGGCATCTTTAAGATAAGGTCGCCAAAGATAAAAAATTTTGTGAGGATGACAAATAGTACAAAAATAATCTAAAAAATCATTAATTTGTTCGTGGCTTAACCCTAAAGGAGGTAATAAACGACGACAAACTTCTTCATACTCCAATACCAGAGGAATAGAAATATGTGCCTGCCAATCACCTGTCCCTAATAATTGTAATAACAAATTCGATGCTCCTCGTTTAGAGCGCATCGCTGCAATAATTACATTGGTATCAATAACAATATGGTAGGTCATCTTAATTTTCAGCGGCAACTTCTAACCATCCCTCGGCCGCTTCTTTAACATTTGACAGTGTTTCTTCTAATGTCTCACCTTCCGAAACACAACCGGCAAAGGCAGGAATTTCTGCCCAAAACCCACCCTCTTCAGCAGGATGAATCACAACTTGTAACTTCATAATAAGTCCTGTTTTGTATTTATTCTGTTGAAGTGGAAATTAAGAGCAGTCTTTATGTTGCCCGATATATTCAAAATCGAGTAACTCATCTAAAAGTTCATCACAAATTTTGACACTTTGTTTATAACCTTCACAATCGATTAAAAAGTTATATCGATATTCTTCTGCACAGACTGTGATAACTTGTAATGCCATAAAGTATTTGCTTATATCTGTTTTAAACAATGTATTGGCGATAACTTCTTCTAACAGTTTTTGTAATTTATGGGTTTTGCTATAAGCACCAAACTTACTTTTGGTCTCTAATAAATGCTTGAATAATAGTTCCAACATCTGTTGGTAATGAAAACAATGAATAGAGCAGTCTTTTATAGTGGTGTTATTTAAAACATCAATCGCAACGGCATGTTCCCAAGACTTCCCCGCCAGATTTTCTATATTTTCAAATTTATTAAGTTTTTCTTGGTACATAATGTCATCACAATTACAGTAAACGTAGGTTGAGCAACAGCTTTTCGTTGCCCAAAATTATCAACGGACAAAATCAAAATACCGAGAAATCGCCCCAATGCCATTCACACATTGCAACGTAAAAATGTCGGGCACGAAAAGCATGTGCCCGACCTACCTGGCTACTCCATGTACTTCTGAAAATAAATACATTTGTGCCATTGCTTGAGATTCCCCTATGAAATAAATAAAAAACAATAAAACCAACCAAAATTTAGAACGCATAACCTGAGCCTATGTTTATTAATCTCAATTAAGCCTGCCCCAAAACGGATTCAACCTTAAATCATCCGCATTCAATTCACTCTCACGTTCACCCAACCAAGACGTCCACCCCAACCGCGTACTCTCTCTTAACTGCGCCATAGGTACTTGGTCTTTTTTTAATACCAACTTCACATCCCAACTCAATTCATCGCCGATGTAATTGCGAATCACGGCGATCAGTTGATCCAGTCGGTAGCCATTGGGTAACAGGCTGATATATTCAGTTAAATTCAACGGGCCAAAATGAATACGAAACTTATGTTGGCAGCCCCATACTTTGGAACCGAGTATGGCGGAACAGCCCAATTCACCGGTTCTTGGGGTTTCTCCCAAACGGGTTAAATCACCATGTTGAATAGCCAGCCATTCACCGACAAATTGTTCAATACTGACCTGCAAACGAAAATAATCGGCCAGTAAGGCGCTTAAGCCTGCAGCTGGTTTATTTTGAGCCGCTAAAAATCCGGTGTAATAAAACTTGGCAAGGTCTGGCATTGCATCGCGTTCTCGCAAGGCGTCTGCTCCAAAACCTGCCAGTGATCCTATATAGGTGGAAAAGCGATCACTTTCTGGTCTGTCAAAACTGATGGTCGGTTCGGTATTGGCAAAGGCTCGATAGAATAAACAAATCATCCGATGATGAAACATATCGGCAAAACCGGACAAGGTGTGGTCGCGATGATAATGAATGCGTTCACGGATATATTCTGTCAAATGGGTAGGCATCGGCCCATTGTTCCCAAACAAGCCCATAAAACGCTGCTTAAGCAAAGGCATCAGCCCGTCTTTTCGCCGGGTAAAAGAACTTAAGGTGGAGGTTTCAAAGGTCAATGAAACTTCCTGCCCCACTCTTATCGGTGGCTCCAGGCTGGGGCGTTGTGATTGTCCAAACCGGGCTTTATCTTTATAAGCGCATTCCAAAAGACGCATCACTTGAAAAAAGCCGTAACGACTCGGCTCTTTTTCCAGTGAGGCTTCTAAAGCAGATGCCGCTGTCCGAGTCTCGTCGGCCATCGCATTATTTCTCCACGGTCACTGGTTGTTAGTACGGTTTCGGTAAATGAATTAATCGACACATAGTGGGCAAAAAACTGCTCCAGCACCATGCCTAATAAAAACACACCGCTACCTTCAAAGGCGGCTTCGTCAACGGTCAGGGTTATTTCCAAGCCACGCCCAAAAACAATCGGGCCTGCTGTATTGATGCGCCGAACGACAGGTTGTGATTGTATGGATAACACGCCTTCTATTTGTTTACGAAAACCGGCATCGCTATTATCACCGTACAAAGACAACAAGCTTCGTAAAGCCGTCGCGCCTTCATGATTATTGTTATTGATGAGCGATAAATAATTAAGCGACAGGTGATTGATCAGTTTCCAGGCGGTCTCTTTATGGGCGCAGGAAGGGCGCGGTTTGGTCGGCCCGGACAGGCAACGTATAAAATCAACCGGCGCACCGGTTTGAATGGTAAAGTCGGTTTTACCGATGCCGAGAGGCAGTTGCAAGGGCAAGTCACGATTGGTGCAGAGCAGTTCCAGTCCCAGTTGCCTTAAGTCACTTTTAAAAGGCGCTTCATTACTGTCAACAATGGCGACATACACTTCATTACCGACATAACTGGAACGCGGCCCTTGTAGTTTTTGTTTGGCAGAAACAACCCGTGGCAAGCGCATGACCGAATAATAAGCCCGCTGCCGTTGCTGACTGGTATCACTACCGGCCTGATAAAACGGCAAAAATGCAAGTTGTTCATCACTGGTACTGCCAAAACCGGTGACACCCCGAATTTGATAAACTTCGTAATCTAATGGCCGGGTTCGATCGGGAACGATATGATATTCATGGGTTTGATTCGTTAAATGAATTCTGTCAGCACGCTTGGGAAATACATTAATGGCAGGCGTACAAAACAAGGCAAAACGTGAGGCATCTATTTCATTAATAAGCCGTGGATTACTTCGATTTAACAAAATAATAATGTCCACTTCATTATCAACGCACTGCGCCAAGGCGGCTTGTAATTGGGTTAACTGCACAAACATATAACGCTCTGGAAAGGCGAAATATTCTTGTAATAAACGGTAACCCTGAAACGAGCGCGGCGTGTAAGGCAATAGTGCTTCATTTTCGGCAAAGCCGAGAGGTAAAACAGCAGCTTGTTTGATAATATGTTGCCAGGCAACCGGTCGGTTTACGGGTTGTACGACAATCGCCAAACTGTTGGCTAATAATTGCTCATAAATTTGCATGGGCAGTTCACCGGTACCTCGCAGATACAGCGGCAAATTATTTAACGTCAGTTGGTTAAAAGTTAAACCGGCGGTGGTTTTTAGACGTAAACGAATCCCGGCTTTAAGTCCGGGTAAGCTGGGCACACCCAGGTTGGCTACCGCACCAATACCATTAAGGTATTCTGCCTCCATTAACTCGACAGGCCACAGTGTTAAATCATGCGCAGTGCGATATTCGCAGGCCGTTTGCTCACCTTTACCCAACTGACTGCGTAGTGCCGTTGCTTTGGGGATTAAAAAGCCTTCATTCAGCGAGCCTTCCAGTAAATCAGGCTGCAACTGCACAACTGCCATCGATGGCGTGGGGGCTAAATAATGAGGATAAACCATGTCCAGCAAATGCTGGGTAAAGCGGGGGAATTCAGCATCGACTTTAAGCTGGACTCGCGCCGACAGATAAGCAAAACCTTCCAGTAAGCGTTCGACATACGGGTCGGCACATTCAAAACTGTCCAGCCCCAATCTACCGGCAATTTTTGGATATTCAAGTGCAAACTCGCCGGCCATTTCGCGAATATGCTGCAACTCATGGTTGTAATATTTAAGTAATCTGGGGTCCATGACTTAAGCGCCCCGATCTATAATTTCCATCGTCCCTGTTTCCAGATCCAACTCGGTTCTAAGATAAAGACGCAACGGTAAAGGCTGCGCCCAGAGGTCGCCTTCAATATCAAAGGTCATGGCATTTTGATTCATTTGATTATCTGACGCGGTTACTTTTACCAGTACGGATTCAGGTAAAATTCGTGGTTCAAAATCCCAGATTGCCTGGCGTATCTGCCGCTGTATTTCCGGCACATCGGTACTTGAGAGCGTAGTCCCCACCAAGTCGGGAATACCGTAATTAATAACGGAATGATCAGCAAAGGGATAGTCATCCATACGTTGAACGGTATCCAGTTTGCTGGTATTTAATAACCACGCCAAGTCTCTTAATACACACAAGCGTAACTTGCTTAATGATAAAACCCGCTGTTCGCGTGATTCTTGTTTACTTTCAGGCGCATCATCAACGAGTCGATCCAGCAGCGAAGGTTGCAAGCGTTCTTTTTGGGATAATTCAGCCATGGCTTTAGTTGGGTAATCAATGGGGTGGTAATCAAAATTAAGGAATCAATGGGGTCAGATTGCAATACTGCTACCTTAAAAATATTTATTATTACAATCAATG
>CAIQND010000454.1 GCA_903873045.1 uncultured Methylococcaceae bacterium
GATGAGTACTGGCGATATGTCGCTTACGGCTTTTTTTGAGAGCTTGAGACTGCTTATCAATTTTAGCTCGGACTGACTCATTCCTGCCGGTCAATGTTAATAAACCGATGCTCATAAAACCGCTTAAAAACAGGCCGTTGGGAAGTTGTTGCCAAACCGACTCTGAATAATAGACGCTCGGATTGATGATTTTTCCTAAACGTTCAACGTGATAATGTTGTGCCACTCGATAACTGACCGCGATTATTACCAATAGCGACAGTAAGGGAATGCCCATAGATAATAAACGTTGCTGCCATACGTTATGTGAGCGATCAAAGACCATAAAAAATAGCGGGGTAAAAATAAATATACCCGTACAACCGCCCATCCACTCAGTCAAAAAAGAAAAGACGAACTTCTGCTCCAGCATATTGCCGGTGTGAGTGAGTCCATTAACATTCAGAAGGGCGGGTAAAAAAGTGGCAACCGGGCCTGCGAGTAGAAAAAACCGGATAATTAAGGATGTCGAAATTAATGCATTGGGATAACCCGCATATTTTTTGACCAAAACACAAGCCAACCAGGTTTTGAACACGCTATTAACCGGCTTAAGAAAAAAAATCAGCCACTGTAGCGAGGGTTCCAGTGAAATAGGGTGGAAGTCGTTTTGATAGTGTAAAAGTAATTCGGCCAGAAATAGCGCCGGTAACACCCGATAGCCCCACAATAAAACAGCACCCAAGCCAATACCGGCAGGAGGCCAGATGGCTGCGGCATCATTGGGGTGCAATGATAATGACAATCTACCGGAAAAATAGCATAAAATGACAGTCACAAAGGCTGGCAACCAATTTTTAATAATCGGATTTTGTATGGGCATTAGGCTCATGTAGAGATCGTCATTAATTGTGGTAGCTTAAAATTGACCGTTAAAACTCGGTAACTTGTTTGTTGTCATTATTCACCTACCCCCTTTGAGAAAAGGGGGGTGAGGCGGATTTATCGAATAAAATATCTCCTATGTCCGCTCTCTTAGAGAAGATTGGCTCAAGTGGGCTGTGCGTATTTCTTAATTGATACCCCAAGCATAGACCAATCAGAGACACCTTGAATAACTAAAGCGGAAATAAATCATAGTCAAGATCAAACAGCTAACCTAATGACGAGCTATAGTCGTGACGTGGGCATCGCTCCTACCGTGGGAGCGATGCCCACGTCGCGACTAACGAAAAAATCTTGATTTATCCTGGATTGCTTCAGTCAAGATAAAGAACTGGAACAGCGAGTTACAGGTCATTTAATAGCGACTTGAGTTTGCCGGTACCAAATTTTTCTGCTTTAACACGTAAGGCTCTAGTAATTAATGTAAGCCGTTACTGATAATGTGTAGAGTCGTCATACAATTTAACTCTGTTACTGAGTCGGTATGACGTATAATTCAACCATAACTTTAACTTTTTTAAAAGATCTGGACTATGTCAATTAGCCTTAGAAAAATAACCCATCAAGTTTTAGTCGGCGACGTTAAAGTCGGCGGCGGTGCGCCAATCGTTGTTCAATCAATGACCAATACCGACACCGTTAATGTGTCAGCAACCGTTAATCAAATTATAGAATTGTCTACCGCAGGTTCTGAACTGGTTCGTATCACGGTTAACTCGGAAGAAGCGGCAAAAGCCGTTGCCGAGATTCGCAACACCTTAACTCAGAAAGGTTATTCCGTACCCATCGTTGGAGATTTCCATTTTAACGGTCACAAATTACTGGAAAAATACCCGGATTGTGCAGAAGCACTCGATAAATATCGTATCAATCCAGGTAATGTCGGTCGTGGTAAAAGCCGCGATCCACAATTTCAGCAAATGATTGAATTCGCTTGCCAATATAACAAACCCGTTCGTATTGGCGTCAATGGCGGCAGTTTGGATCAGGCGGTATTGACCCGATTACTGGATGACAACCGGTTGCAAAAACACCCGGAATCATTACCCGCCATCACCCGTAAAGCGATTGTTTTATCAGCACTTGAAAGCGCCGCTAAAGCCGAAGAAATTGGCTTGGGAAAAGATAAAATCATTCTGTCCTGCAAAATCAGTAACGTGCAGGAACTGATTAATATTTACCAAGACTTGTCCAGTCGTTGTGATTATGCCTTGCATCTGGGTCTTACCGAAGCCGGTATGGGTTCCAAAGGCATCGTATCGTCAGCGGCCGCTTTATCCGTATTAATGCAGCAGGGCATTGGCGATACCATTCGTATTTCTTTAACACCGGAACCTGGTGCCTCCAGAACCCAGGAAGTGATTGTGGGTCAGGAAATTCTTCAGACCATGGGTTTTCGATCCTTCACACCGATGGTTATTTCTTGCCCCGGTTGCGGTCGCACCACCAGTGATTATTTCCAAAAATTGGCGATGGACATTCAAACCTATTTACGTGATCAAATGCCGGTATGGCGCACCCAATACCCCGGTGTAGAAACGATGGAA
>CAIQND010000455.1 GCA_903873045.1 uncultured Methylococcaceae bacterium
AAATATTGCTGGGGGAGAGCAGTGCGGCATTAAGCGCGATGGGCGATTGTTTGAAAGGAATATTCATCGGTCAGTGATTGTTTTAAGTGTAGGTGGCAATTATACCATTATTAGCTGGCGTTTTCGGACAGCCTCCTAGGGATCATGGCCGCTTGTATCCGTTGAGTCCTGAACTTCTTTTCATTGTGCTAAAGAAGTGAGATGAACGCTAAATAATAAAAAGACTGTCAAGTTCTTTTCTGATTGCTTCTATGTTAGTTTACAATCTGTGTATTTATTCGTGTTTTTTCTTCTGGATGTTGTAACGCCAAATCCAGACGAATAACGATAATATATAATATCGAATCGAAAGTAAATTATTTATTTAAAAATACAGGAAGTCGGCTAATGATTTCATGCTGATTGACAATCTGTTTGTTAAAATAACCTTGTGCGTTCTATTAAAGTGCGAAAATTATTAGCGGCTAAAAGAGACAAAGTCATTAAACCATTAAAAGAAATCCACAACCTGATGTCAGAACTTCTTGGTGAGGGTACGCGTAGAAAGCTTGGTTTGTTTGTGTTGTGTGTGTTTTTTTACGGTTATTTTCCTGTTACCAGCGGACAAGAACCAAGTGCACTGAAGGAGCTAACAGGTAAAGACTTGAATCAGCTAACTGGCTTATCTGCTTATAACTTTAACGTGGATGGCTGGTCAACCCTCGGATATACTTATAATCCATCACATCCTGGCGATCGTAGTAATGGCCCAGTCCAATTTAATAATCGTGCCAATGAGTTTCAACTATACCAACTGGGTTTGTTTTTAGAAAAACCTTTGCAACGTAGTATGAGAAATTGGCAGATTGGCGGGCGATTTGAATTTATGTTTGGCACCGACACCCCCAATTACCAAGCTACGGGTAATTGGGATAATAATTTGATCAGCGAAAACAGCCTGCGTTTTTATGATATTGCCCTGCCGCAAGCTTACGTCGAAATTTACGCTCCCTTCGGCAATGGTATCAGTACCAAGATTGGTCATTTCTATAGCATCATTGGCTATGAATCCGTACCTTCGCCACCGAATTTTTTTGTTTCTCATAGTTATAGTATGAAATCAAGTCCCTTTACAATGAGTGGCGTATTAACAAATTATCAAGTCAACGATACTTTATCTATGCAGGTTGGAGCCGTAACAGGGCCAGATAACCTCGATCAACATGCCGGTGCATGGAGCTTCACGGGTGGGTTTAGTTTGGAAAACAAGGCACACTCGCGTGGCTTTACCTTTGCAATAGTAGATGGCAATATCGACGATACCTTTCCGTCTCATTTGACGTACTATTCTTCAGTACTGCATCAGGATTTAACCAGCAATTTGCATTATGTTTTAGAACACGATTTGGGTCATCAGCAAAATGCCCTTGTCGGCCAACATGCTGAATGGTATGCGTTGGTAAATTATTTAACTTATGACATAAATCCGGAATGGGGCACTGGATTACGTGCCGAATGGTTTCATGATGATGACGGCTCTCGATTCTCAGTCGTACCTGGTAGTTACTACGATATTAGCGCAGCTGTTAATTGGAAGCCCTGCGCGTGGTTAAAAATAAGGCCGGAATTACGTTATGATTGGGCCGACGGTCCTAGACCCTTTGATGATGGAGCCCGGAACAAGCAGTTATTACTGGCTATTGATGCAGTGTTACGCTTTTGAATGAATAACGTAACTTCATCCAATAATTGTAATTTATCTGAATCCTTGTGTATTCATTTAACAGCTATTCAATCAAGCAAGGTATCCCATTTACTGCGGCTTGCCCGTTCTCGATCAAGAGATAAAATGGCTACTAAACAGTTTCCTTTTTTTGTATTGTTATTGTTTATGGTATGTTTTTCCGTACAAGGTGAAAACTTGATTAAGGCCTTTACTGATAATGATTTTAATCAGATTGCATTACTTAAAGAGCATGGTATGAATGGTGGCGGTTGGATTTCGATAGGTGGAACTTATTCCACGGATAATCCGGATAACCATAATAATTTACCGATAACTTTTAATGATCGTACCAGCGAATTTCAGCTAAATCAATTAAATCTCTTTTTACAAAGAGCTGTAGATTTGGAATCGAATACTTGGGATTTTGGCGGGAGAATGGATTTTCTATTTGGAACCGATAGTCGCTTTACTCAAGCGACAGGACTGGATAACAACCTCATTAGTGAAGATAATCTTCGGTTTTATGATATTGCAATACCGCAAGCGTATTTAGAAGTTTTTACGCCCTTGGGTAATGGTGTGACTGCTAAAATAGGGCATTTCTATACAATTATTGGTGAAGAAGTTGTTATGGCGCCAAATAATTTTTTTTACTCGCATTCATATACGATGCAATATGCTGAACCCTTTACCCATACAGGAGTGCTGTTTAGTTATTCTTTGAACAATAATTTTACTTTGAATACCGGTTCCGTGGTCGGTTGGGATAATTTTAATAAAAATATCACTAATTGGAATTTTCTTGGTGGATTGTCGTGGACAAATGATGAGGCTAGCGATGCTGTATCTTGGTCTGTTATCAGTGGTGATGTCAATGATACTACTTCAGAAAACAGAACAATGTACAGTCTGGTACTATCACACAGTTTTACCAATCAGTTGCACTATGTTCAGACACCCAGACCTCTAGGATTTTAATTTGACCCAACTTTGAATATCATACGTAAATTTGTACGAGGAAATAGAGTCTCCGTTGCATTGAGTTCGAGGCAAAGTTTTTCAATTACCTTATCAGACATTACACTCGCT
>CAIQND010000456.1 GCA_903873045.1 uncultured Methylococcaceae bacterium
GAAAATAATAAAATCATGTCAGTGCGCGATGCCCTGCGTGATTCTGTCAATCTGGTCTTTATTCGCTTGATGCGGGATGTTGTTTATCATCATCTTTATAAACCGGACGGCATAGCGCGTTGGCTTGAAAGTACGGACGACCCAAAGCGCCAAGAATATCTGGAACGTTTTGCAGACAACGAAGGACGTACTTATTTACAACGTTTTTACGTCAGATACCAGGGCAAAACTACAGAAGAAGCCATGGCAATGCTGACTAAAAAAGTATTTGCCAAGCCATCACGTTTTACCATGCTCTATCGCGCGGTTTATCCTGATCGTGACGAGATGGCGCTTAGTGCTTTTCTTACTGCCAATTTAGGCAAAAATGCGCTGGTCGATGAAGATATCTATGAGCTTTACGACAAGTATTCCATAGAGAAATATGATTTACAGGATCAAGGTTATATTACCAAGATTCATCCGCTAGAATTATGGCTGGTGGGTTATTTAGCCCAGCACCCAAAAGTAACGCGTGAAGAAGTGATTGCCGCCAGTTATGAGCAACGTCAGGACGTGTATCGTTGGCTGTTTAAGAACCATAGACAATATGCTCAACAGCGACGCATCATGACCATGCTTGAAGAAGAAGCTTTTAAAGAAATCCATAGCGCCTGGAAACGCGTTGGCTATCCGTTTGATGCCTTAACACCTTCTTATGCAACCTCAATAGGCGCATCAGGCGATAGACCTGCAGCACTGGCTGAACTCACCGGTATTTTGTTAAATGACGGTGTCAGGTTACCGGCTGTTCGCTTTGAGAGTTTGCATTACGCTCAGGGAACCCCTTATGAAACGCTAATGAACAAAGCCCCGGATCAAGGTCAGCGTATCTTTGCCCCGGAAATCGCTAAAGTTGCGCGTGGTGCAATGATTGGCGTGGTTACAGCCGGAACCGCCGGGCGTCTCAATGGTATTTACACGGATGCTGTGGGCAAACCCTTATCAGTGGGCGGTAAAACCGGCACGGGAGATCATCGCAAGCAAGTATGGGGCGCAGGCGGTCGATTGATTGAATCGAAATTTATCAGTCGTGCCGCGACTTTTACATTTTTCCTGGGCGATCGTTTTTTTGGCGTAATGACCGCCTACATTGAGGGCGACAATGCCGGACTTTATCACTTTACCAGCTCATTACCGGTACAAATAATCAAGTTTTTAAAGCCTGCACTGTCACCCTTAATAAACAACACCGAGCGACCCAAAGAAATTATCAAGCCTGTGGCTGACGTAATCATTGCCGAAAGTGTTAAGCCGGTTATTAAAGTAGCAGAGACTACGAACCTTAAACCAGTCACTTCAGTTACGGAAACAAAAAAGAACTTACCTGCCCCCAAATTAGCCCCGTCTAAAGTGGTTAAGCCTTTAGTTGAAAAGGTAGTGCCTGTCGTTCTTGTAGCGCCTAAAGCTAACAAGCCCGGCACTGAAAAAACCGTAATAAAAATAATCAAACCGCTGATTGAAAAAGCGCCATCTTCCGTTACCAAGCCGGTAACTGAAACCGCAAAACCTCTGACTGTAAAGACACCGCCTGCCGTTACCAAGCCGGTAACTGAAGCCGCAAAACCACTGGCTGTAAAGACACCGCCTGCCGTTACCAAGCCGGTGACTGAAGCCGCAAAACCTCTGGTTGTAAAGACGCCGACTACCGTTACCAAGCCGGTAACTGAAACCGCAAAACCTCTGACTGTAAAGGTGCCTCCTACCGTTACCAAACCGGTAACTGAAAAAGTAATCGCCAAAGTAGCCACTAAGCCGCCAGTGAATGAAAAAGTCACTTTGACCGATAAAAATGACAGTGCAACCCGCTATTACAAATACCCTACACCGCCAAAACCGACTCAATAAACTCAACATCAAGATTGAGCGTAGGCCGGAATAAGGCTTTTGGAGCGCAAGCGAGTTGAGCGTTTCCGGCAACCGGTGCGAGAGTGCCGGAAACGCCACCACTCGCTACGCTTGGGTGGTCTTATTCCGGCCTACGCCTGAAACGGTTGAAGTCTTCAATAACTTTTAAAGCAGCCACGTCGGGTTAGCGATAGCGTAACCCGACACATTGGAGCTGCAAATGTCGGGTTACGTTATCTCGCTACGCTCAATAAGCTAACCCGACCTGACTGGATAATGCAATTTTGCAATGCCTGATCCTCTTATTTTCGTTTGCGAAAAGCTCAAGAGTAAAAAGTATAATGCAGTTTTTTATATTTCATTGGCTATTGATAAAGAAATAAAATACACTCTTAACGCCAGGTCATAACTGGCTGAAAAGGGTGTGATTGTGGTGCGTGGTTTTTAGTACATTTCTTTAACTTTTTTGCAATTTAATTTGCACAACAATTAGGTAAAACATGAAAACAAAATTATTAACAACAGCAGCTGTATTGGCGTTTAGCCTTAGCACCGGCGCTCAAGCGTCCTTAGTGGCTCGTTCCGGTGGTATGGTGTATGACACCGTAAACAACATCACTTGGGCATCCGATGCCAACTTGTTTCAAACCCAGGCGGCGAGTAATGCCAATCTGGTCAGTGAAATTATCACGGCTAACGGCGGGGTTATTCATGATACGCCCAATTATTTCGATAACGGCACTTACACACTGACTACAGCAGACTTTAATACCACCACTGGCGTAATGACGTGGTGGGGCGCACAAGCCTGGGCCAACAACTTAACGTTGGGGGGTGTTACGGGTTGGAGCCTGCCTTCTACACCCGTAGAAGTTTATGGATACAATGTTACCAGTAGCCCAATGGGTGATTTGTTTTACAATCAATTGGGTGGTGCAGCTTGGACAGATATTGCAACAACTCATAATGCCAACTACAATCTATTCACTAACGTCCAGAGCTATGTGTACTGGTCGGGTAGTGAGTACGCGCCCAATCCCTACCACGCGTGGCGCTTCGATACCGTCAGTGGCTACCAGGACTTCAACGTTAAGGTTAGCCAGTACTATGCATGGGCTGTTCGCCCGGGCGATGTTGCCGCTGTTCCGGTACCCGGTGCGTTTTGGCTGTTCGGTAGTGGGTTGATTGCGTTAAC
The DNA here is from genome assembly GCA_903873045.1 of uncultured Methylococcaceae bacterium. Lineage (GTDB taxonomy): Bacteria > Pseudomonadota > Gammaproteobacteria > Methylococcales > Methylomonadaceae > Methylobacter_C. Next base: position 3,083 of record CAIQND010000456.1, read on the forward strand.
CGGCTTAAAGAGGCGCGGCAGCATCGGGTGATTTGATGCTTGGGGTCATTGGGTGCTTTTGAGGGGGTGCAGGGGGCGATAGCCCATACGCATCAAGCTAAGCCATCTGCCGACTATTTTTTAGCTCTACCTGGTTGTATTTACTAAATTTTCTTGTATAGTGTGCGGGATTTTTCAACTCAGCAGGATGAAATAGACGTGAAACAACTTCCTATTGAAATA
>CAIQND010000457.1 GCA_903873045.1 uncultured Methylococcaceae bacterium
AGTGATTTCAATCGCCAACGTCACAAAATTTTATGAATGCATCCTGATAGATTACAATGTCGGGCATTATCCTATTACCGTACAGATAACAGGCTGATACACTGTTTTTATCAAACCCGCTTCGGGTTAAGTTGAATTAAACCAAATTTAAGCAAATGAAAAAATTAAGATGCGCTGTTATCGGAACCGGTTATTTAGGCAAATTTCATGCTGAAAAATACGCCTCCTTGCCTGATTGTGAATTGGTGGCGGTGGTTGATATTAACGAAGATGCTGCAAAAGCGGTAGCGGACAAGCATGGTGCAAAAGCCTTAACAGATTATCAAGCCTTGCTGGGTGACGTTGATGCCGTCAGTATTGTTGTGCCGACTACCTTGCACCATACGGTTTCAAAAGACTTTCTTAATGCCGGAGTTCATGTTCTGGTTGAAAAGCCGATTACGGTAACAGTTGCCGAGGCGGATGAGTTAATAGCCATTGCCAAGGCGAACCGTTTGATTTTACAGGTGGGACATCTGGAGCGTTTTAATCCTGCCGTATTGGGTTTGGATAAAGATGAAAAACCCTTATTTATTGAATCGCATCGTTTATCGCCTTTTAATCCCCGCGCCAATGATGTGAGTGTTGTGCTGGATTTAATGATTCACGATATTGATATTATTTTGGCTTTGGTCGATTCAGAAGTAGAGCGTATTGATGCCAGTGGAACCGCCGTTCTGACACAAGGTACAGACATTGCCAATGCCCGGCTGTTATTTAAAAATGGTTGCGTGGCGAATGTAACGGCCAGCCGGATTAGCATGAAGATGGAACGCAAAATGCGGTTGTTTAGACCGAGTTCTTACATTTCCGTTGATTTTCAAAATCGGGTTTTGACCAAATATCGCACCGGTGAAAAAGAAATGTTTCCCGGTATTCCTGAAATCGTGACGGAAGAATCTGTTTTTGAGAGTGGCGATGCACTGCTTGAAGAAATCAAACATTTTGTCAACTGCATCCAAACCGGTGAAAATCCCCTGGTTTCCGGTGAAGCGGGACGACGGGCACTGGCAACCGCGATACAAATTACCCGGTTATTAGGGGATAAATAAATTAAGGTTAAAGGTGCGATGTGCAAGGTTAAAGCTAATCTCCATAATGGTCGATCTTTGCCTTGCACCTTATTGCATAATTACAGAGTGGCTTAGAAGTAAGGCAACATAAAGCGCTCTCTCCCTCCGGGAGAGGGCTGGGGTGAGGGTGGTCGAATGTCGCTTTATTTTTACATGGCTCTATACACAATTTTCACTCTTGGGAATGCGCATGAAATAACTTCGGCATCTTGCTCCCTCTCCCACCGGGAGAGGGTTGGGGTGAGGGGATATACAGGTCAAGTTATTTCATGCACGTTCCTTAGAAACGCGTTTCTACACACATAAATAAAAGGCAACAACATGACACCGATGGTAAACCTGAAGGCTCAATACGCAGAAATCAAAGAAGAAGTTGAGCGCGGACTGGCTGAAACAATAGAAAACTGCTCTTTTATTCTGGGCCCTAATGTACAGGCATTTGAAAAAGAAACGGCAGAGTATTTGGGCGTTAAACATGCCATTGGTGTGGCTTCAGGAACTGACGCCTTGCATTTGGCATTGATTGCCGAAGGTATAGGTGCCGGTGATGAAGTGATTACCTCTGCTTTTACTTTTATTGCGACAGCCGAAGCCATTAAATATGTCGGTGCCATTCCTGTTTTTGTGGATATAGATCCCAGAACTTTTAATATTTCACCGTTTGCTATAGAACAGGCCATCACCCCAAAAACCAAAGCCGTCATGCCGGTGCATTTATTTGGTCAACCGGCGGACATGACTGAAATTTTACAGCTCTGTGAGGAAAATAATTTAAAACTGATTGAAGATGCTTGCCAGTCTTTTGGCGCTCGCATCAATGGCAAACAAACCGGTGCGATAGGTCATGCGGGCGGCTACAGTTTTTTTCCCAGTAAAAATCTGGGTGCTTTCGGGGATGGCGGGTTAGTCGTTACCAACTCGGACGAAACCGCTGCAAAAATTAAGCAGTTGCGTAATCATGGTTCGGATGTGCGTTATTATCATGATGTGATTGGTTATAACAGTCGTCTTGATGAAATGCAGGCGGTCATCTTGCGGGCCAAATTAAAACGCATCGACCAATATAATCAAGCGCGTCGACATGTTGCGCACCTGTATTCAGAACTGATGGCGGATTTACCGCTGGTTACTCCGTATGAAGACGGTTTGGGCGAGCATGTTTATCATCAATATACCTTATTATCGGATCGTCGCGATGACATTTTAAAAGCCTTGCAAGACCGGCAAATTGGCTGTGCGGTTTATTATCCGGTGCCTTTGCATCAACAAAATGTGTTTAAAGAAGAGTGTGCTGGGGTAAGTCTGCCCGTTACCGAAGCAGTTTCTGCGACTTGTTTTTCCTTGCCGATTTGCCCGTTTCTTGACGATGATACGATCAGGGAAATTGTTGCTATTATTCGGGGTGTTTTGACAGCGTAGTTGTGTAGGGGCAAGCCCTTACGGTTGCCCTTACCTCAGAATGCAATTCACCCAAAAAATCAAGGAAAATACATGGCGAAGGCCAAACCGGAAAATCAAGAACCTTTAGAAAAACAACTCTGGAAAGCCGCTGACAAACTGCGTAAAAACATTGATGCAGCCGAATACAAACATATCGTACAAGGCTTGATATTTCTAAAATATATTTCTGATTCATTTGAAGAACACTTTGCCAAATTGCAAGCAGGCCTCGGTGAATATGCCGGTGCAGATCCAGAAGATAAAGACGAATACAAAGCCGAAAATGTGTTCTTTGTACCCATTGAAGCGCGTTGGACTTATCTGCAAGCCCAAGCCAAACAACCCAAAATTGGCACGTTTGTCGATGAAGCCATGGATGCGCTGGAACAAGAAAACATCTCGCTAAAAGGCGTATTGCCTAAGGTGTTTGCACGACAAAACCTTGATCCGGCCAGTTTAGGTGGCTTGATTGATTTGGTGGGTAATATTGCCCTGGGGGATGCCAAAGCCCGTAGCGCGGATGTATTAGGCCATGTGTTTGAATATTTTCTCGGTGAATTTGCACTGGCCGAAGGC
>CAIQND010000458.1 GCA_903873045.1 uncultured Methylococcaceae bacterium
AGGCAACTCGCAATAAATAAGCCCCATTTTATAGTCTCCACATGTTTTGTACCCAGCATTATAAAAATCCTTAAGTCGGTGGTGCGCCCAGAGTCAGGTAATGATTGGGGGGTATTTATTGCGAGTTACCTTACAAAGCATACAATTGATTTATAGACACTTCGATTTGTCGGGTTACTACGCGAATAACTTTGCAAATTACGACGTGCCCATAAGGGTAGAAAATTTTCTACCCCTACAACCTATTGTTACTCTTTCTGGATTCACCGTGATTGTTCATAGTCAAAAGTGTCCCTCCTTAAGTTGGTAGCCGTTAACCGTATTGACGATTAAGCCTTTTTGCTTGTCCCGTCTAAAGTGGGTAGCCCAAACTCCGACCCGTATCGTTTTTTGCCAAACTATTGACACCTTTCTACAAAAAAGAAAGCGGTCTCACCAGCCCTTATTTTTATCAATCCACTTCAAGCTGATCCAATACCAGGCAGTCATCGGCAGCATCATGGCAAACCAACTCCAATCATCGATTAAAAGTAATTTTGCCACCCAGCCATCACCGTTGAAGTAAAGAACCCAAGGAACACAATAAAGGCTAAATACCAGGCTGCTCCATAGCAGTATGAGCGCCCCTTTGCGTGTTTCAATACTGGAGAAGGCCAGAAACACCCAAAGCGGAGTTGTATCGGTTTTTTTCATGAGGAAGTCTCTTATAATAAATAAGGTAATTGAGAGTAGGTTTATAGTCTGTTTGTGCCAGTCCGCTATTTAGTTTCAATAGCCATGTCAGTGATTTTTTGCAATTATTCAGTCCCCTCTTTAACAAAGAGGTTAGGAGATAAGGTGATTTCCGGAGAATATTTTACCCATTAAAAGTAGGATTTTCCCAATCAAGCAAGCGATTGGATTCGTCTAATGGGTAAGTTCTTTCGCAGAAATCACCTAATGTCGTTAAGTTAAGCGCCTCTTGGCAAGATAAATCGTTGGCTGAGCGGAGCCGAAGCCTGCAAAACCGCTTCGACTTCGCTCAGCGAACGGCTTAACTTAATGACATTAGGTTAGGAGGTATTTTATTAGGATAAATTCCCCTTTTTCAAAGGGGAGGGGGTATTTATCTAAATTATTTATCTGCGAATCTATAGCTAATCCACCTGGATACCTGAAACTAGCTTGCCTGATATTTTATTTTTTTATGGCTGGCTTTGTTAAGTACGGTACCCAAAACGTTAATACCTTTAAGCAGCGATGCCGCCTGTTTAAGTTCATCAGTTTTGGTATTGCCTTCATCAATGACCAGCAAAACAGCGTCTACAGAGGGAACAAAGCCGAGTGCATCAGACTGGGATAACAAGGGCGGCATGTCAAAAATGATGATTCTTGAAGGGTAACGGGTTTTTAACTCATTAACCAAATTTTTCATTTTGTCTGAACGCAGCATTTCTGTCGAATTAATCATCCCTTTGCCAGCCGGTAAAATCACCAGACGATCAAAATCAGGATTAATCAACATCTCGTTAATTGGCGTGTCGCGTAATAAATAATCACTCAGTCCCAGGTCTGTTTTAAGATCAAACAGATTGCAAATACCTGGATTCATAAAGTTTGCATCAACCAGCAACACAGTACGATTTAATTCCATAGCGATGCTGATAGCCAGATTGGCCGCTGTCAAACTATTGCCTGAAGACTCGCCAGGACTGGTGATGGCAAGTGTACTCCAGTTATTGGCATCCATGATTTGCAGGCAACGGGTCCGCAGCATTTTGTAAGATTCAATCCATTCTCCCGACTTAAAACCGCTAATAATCCGGTTTTTTTGCAGGTGACTTTTTTGGGTGGCCTGAATTCGCGTCTGCGTATATAAAAAGTGCTCGTTATTATTGGCCGCAGGAACATAATGATCAATCGTATGGGTATTATTTATCAGTATAGAGTTTATTGTATTCATGATTTATCTTCTGTTGATGAGTTAGAATTAGACATTACTGATCACACGTAACAGTTTGTACCAAAACACGTCTAATGGCATCACCAAGAAATGGAAGCCAATAACAGCCAATATAATGGCAATCAAGGTACTGATTATTATGATAAGACGCCGTTTTGCAAAAGCGTCTTTTTCTTCTTTGCTTTCCAGATAAGGAATACTCGATAACGGCATTACGCCTAAAATTGATGCGATGGTTTTTTCATTATTGATAGTTGAACCCAACATTTCAGCCAGAAAAACACTGCCAAATCCGCCTGCTGCTGCAAACACAAATCCCAGAAAAAGAATAGCACCCCGGTTTGGACTGATAGGCTCCAGCGGCTCTTGAGGAGGATCAATCAGGGTAAAACGCTCACCCTTGCGCTCAACTTCAAGTTGCTCGGAAATTTGCGCTTCCATTTCTCGGCTGCTCACTTCACGATAACGAAGATTGCTATTGTCCAGTTCCTGGATAAGATCGGTATATTCTTTTTCAACCAAAGGTGCCTGCCGCAAGCTTATACGCAGTTCTTCAGTTTTTTTGGTCAGTTGATTGCGGGTATAAGCCAGTGATTGAATATCCGCCTGTATGGATTGTAATTGGGCTTTTAAGGTTATATAGGCCGGGTTATCAGGTTGCAGCAAGGGGGTGTTCTGTTCAGAATTGCTGGCAGTTACCAAGGATTGTTGCAAGGTGGCAATTTGCTTTTTCAGTTTTAATACATCCGGATGTTTATCCGAATATTGTTTTAACAGCGATGCCAATCCGGTTTTTTTAGTGGTCAGCTCGGCATTCATCTTGTTAAGGTCGGTGTTGCTGCCGGTTTCTTTTCTTAACGAGTCAATTTCACGCTTGGTTTTAATGACATCCGGGTGGTTAGAAGAATAACTGGCTTGTAACGAGGGATATTCTGATTCCAGCACCTTAAGCCGATCTTTCATATCCAGTATACGACCGCCTGAGGCATTGGTGGCCATGGCATTAGGGTCAATTTGTGCCAGCTCGCCTTCAAGATAAAACTGACGTTCATGTAATGAGCGTTCTTGGCTATCAAGATTTAACAGTTGATTGTTAAGTGCCGTGAGTTCTTGTTGATTAAGTTGGCTAATCTGTGGCAATTGATTGAGATTTTTTTCTTTAAAAGTCGCCAGTTGAATTTGTGTTTCGTTGATTTTATCTTTTAAACGGCGTGACTCTTCGCTTAAAAAAAGTGTAGCATTTTGTGCAGACTC
>CAIQND010000459.1 GCA_903873045.1 uncultured Methylococcaceae bacterium
ACTTGCAATTACTGACTGAAATCACTGAACTATGAGTGCAACCGGCTTAACGTCCGAACAACTGGCACTTTTACAGCAAGTGTTTAACAAACACCCCGAAGTCTCAGCGGTAAAATTGTATGGTTCACGCGCCAAAGGCACATTTCATGAGCGTAGTGATGTTGATTTAGTCTTGGTGGGCACAGGCATCGACCGCCATTTAGTCGCAGACCTGTTATTGGATTTAGCCGATACCGATTTGCCTTATACCGTCGATTTGCAAAATTACAGTGAGATAAAAAATCGGGCATTGATTGAACATATTGATCGCGTGGGGTTGGTGATTTATGAGCGGGAAGTGATTTGATGAAAGCCTTGGATGAAACAAGAGAAGTTATTTTAAGCTCGATTTTGGGGTTGATATGAAGCAAGGTTGGCAAATAAAAAAGTTGGGGGAGTTTATTGAAATTAGAAATGGTAAAAATCAACAGCAAGTTATGTCTGTAACAGGGCAATATCCAATAATGGGTAGTGCTGGGAATATAATGGGTTATGCTACGGATTATATATGTGAAGCAGGAACAACAATAATTGGTAGAAAAGGAAATATTAGTAAGCCATTATTTATAGATAAAAAATTTTGGAATGTCGATACCGCATTTGGTTTTTATCCAAAAAACGAAAGTGAAGTGGATAAAAAATTTATTTACTACTTGTGCTTGAATATTGATTTTGAAAAAATGAATAGAGGCACGACTATTCCAAGTTTAGTAAAGTCAGAACTCCAAAAAATTGAAACCCCACTTCCCTCACTCCCCGAACAACAACGCATAGTAGCCACATTAGATGAAGCCTTTGCCGCCATAGCCAAAGCAAAAACTAATGCAGAACAAAACCTCAAAAACGCCAAAGAACTGTTTGAGAGTTATTTGCAGAGCGTGTTTGAAAATAAAGGTAAGGGTTGGGAAGAGAAATCGTTAGGCCAAGTTTCAAAAATATTCGGAAGAGGAAAATCAAGACATCGTCCAAGAAATTACGAAAAACTTTATGGTGGTGATTATCCCTTTATACAAACTGGCGACATCAGGAATTGTAATCACTATATAACTGAATACACACAAACATATAGTGAATTAGGGCTTGCCCAAAGTAAACTTTGGCCAGCAGGCACAATTTGTATAACGATAGCGGCAAATATTGCAGAAACAGGTGTTTTAACTTTTGAGGCTTGTTTTCCTGATAGTGTTATTGGTTTAGTGGTAAATGATAAATTGGCTGACAGAAATTTTGTTGAATACTTATTACAATCGTTCAAAGCAAGAATACAAGCGTTAGGTAAAGGCAGTGCGCAAGCCAATATTAATATGGGAACGTTTGAAAATGAATTATTTCCTTTTCCATCTGTTAAAGACCAACAAACCATCGTTCAAAAACTGGATGCCATTTCAGCCGAAACCAAGCAATTAGAAGCCATCTACCAGCAAAAAATAAATGATTTGGACGAGTTGAAAAAATCCATCCTGCAAAAAGCCTTTGCTGGCGAATTGAAAACAACCAAAGCAGTTGCCGCATGAACGAAGCCGAAACCCGAGCAGAACTGATAGACCCCAAGTTGACCGCTGCTGGTTGGGGCGTGGTGGAAGATTCAAAAGTTTTGCGGGAATTTCGCATCACCGCTGGTAAAATCCAGACGGGCGGCACACGGGCAAAACCCATGATTGCCGATTACATTCTGGTTTACAAAAACCGCAAGATTGGCGTCATTGAAGCGAAGAGCTTGACCCAAGAAGTGGGTGAAGGCGTTGCACAGGCAAAGACTTATGCCGGAAAGCTTCAGATTGAGTACACCTACGCCAGCAACGGCAAAGAAATTTATCAAATTGCTATGAGTTCTGGTCATGAAGGGTTGGTGTTAAAGTTCCCCAGCCCTGATGAACTTTGGCAACTTACCTTCTCAACCCGGAACGAGTGGAAAGATAAATTTGATTGCATCCCTTTTGAAAGCTTAGGCGGCACCAAAGGCATTCGCTACTATCAGGAAATTGCCGTTTCTAATACGCTTAATGCCATTGCCCAAGAGCA
>CAIQND010000460.1 GCA_903873045.1 uncultured Methylococcaceae bacterium
GGATAAGCCGATTAGCAGGGCGGACTCAGGTATAGTGTCGGAAAACCGGCAACGTTGTTCAAGCGCATGGTCGTGACTGACATAATGGTAAACACCGGATTGAATAAAATCATTGCTGGTACTGATTAGATAAGCTTCGGTCGGGTGCAGGTTGCCGCTGGAAGGATTACAACGCAAGGCCCAGCGACTGGAGCCAAATTGTTTCCAGGCCGACAGGCCAAAAGCCAGTTCCAGCAACAAACCGACATTAACCAGGCTGACTGGTTTTGGCGGGATTATTTCCGGGATATCCAGATCGGTAAACAACGATTCCAAATCGGTTCCCGGCATGGGCAAAGTTATCATCTCACAACCGGTAAAACGCCGGAATTGATCGGGTTGATCGTCCCAGTCAATCGATTCGGGGCCTTTGGCATAGCGCTCCGTCCGGTGTTTGGTGCGATTATGGTAGTTTATAACGGTATCGGTTTGCTGGGTCATAATGTGTTAAGTTTAAGTAGGATCAACTATTGTCTAAGATTTTATTGTTAACGATGCCGGTCGCTGTTTGCAACCCCGACCGAAACGTTTAAAGTCTTCAATAGATTTTAAAGCGTGAGTGACAGGGTTGCAAACTCCTTTACGCTTCGGGGGGGCTTAAAACCGTGTAAAATTAAGCATCGACTTCAATAACCTGACATCCTGTTGCTATCTTTTGTTAAAAGCATAATATCTGGACAAAACCTCCAAACACGGTAAAATTACCGGCTGTTATACTTTCAACTTTACTCAAATACTCATAAATGGCGACTATTAGCGTTTTAAATGGCCCAAATTTAAACTTACTGGGTATTCGTGAGCCCGGCCATTATGGCAATAAAACCCTCGCTGACATACGTCAGTTGATGGAAAAAAAGGCGGCAGAGTTAAACCATAAACTCGATTTTCATCAAAATAATGCCGAACATCAAATTATTGAATTGATACATCGGGCTTACGAAACCGGCGTTGATTTCATCATTATTAATCCGGCGGCGTTTACCCATACCAGTGTTGCCATCCGCGATGCCCTCCTGGCAACCAGGATTCCTTTTATAGAGGTTCATTTATCAAACGTCTACGCACGCGAACCTTTTAGAAAACATTCCTACTTTTCAGATATTGCCATCGGCGTTATCTCTGGATTAGGAGCCACCGGATACGAACTGGCCTTACAAGCCGCACATCAGATATTAACCGAGAGACCATAAGCAATGGATATTAGAAAAATAAAAAAACTCATCGAAATTATCGAAGAATCCGACATCGCCGAACTCGAAATTAAAGAGGGCGAAGAATCTATCCGCATTAGCCGTTATTCTGCCGCACCTGCACAGGTAACTTATGCACCGGCTCCTGCTGTGCAAGCGGCGGCAGCGATTACCGCAACACCTGTCGAAGAAAAAATAACCGGCCATGTGGTTAAGTCGCCTATGGTCGGCACGTTTTACCGCTCGGCATCACCCGGTACAAAAGTTTTCGTAGAAGTTGGACAAGCGGTTTTGTCCGGCGATACTTTGTGCATCATTGAGGCGATGAAAATCCTTAATCAGATTGAAGCCGATAAAAGCGGCGTTGTAACTCAAATTCTGGTTGAGAACGCTGAACCGGTCGAATATGGCCAACCCTTATTCATCATTGAATAACACGGAAAACAGGCGACACTTATGTTCGATAAAATAGTTATCGCCAATCGTGGCGAAATAGCATTGCGTATTTTACGCGCCTGTCGGGAATTAGGCGTTAAAGTGGTCGCTGTTCATTCTGAAGCTGACCGTGATCTTAAACATGTACGACTGGCTGATGAGTCGGTGTGCATTGGCCCTGCGGCCTCTGCTGACAGCTACTTAAACATTCCCGCCATTATCAGCGCGGCTGAAGTGACTGATGCAGAAGCGATTCATCCCGGTTACGGCTTCCTGTCTGAAAATGCTGATTTTTCTGAAAAAGTAAAACAAAGCGGCTTTGTTTTTATTGGTCCCAATGCAGAAACCATCCGCATGATGGGTGACAAAATTTCTGCCAAAAACGCGATGATGGCTGCCGGCATTCCTTGTGTCCCCGGCAATAATGATCCATTGTCGGACGATGACAAGAAAAACCTCAAAATAGCCCACGAA
>CAIQND010000461.1 GCA_903873045.1 uncultured Methylococcaceae bacterium
GGGTTTGCAACCCCGACTGGAACGTTTAAAGACTTCACATTTCACAAAGCGTGATTGACGTGTATGCAAAACAACTATGCCAACTTTACTAATTCATGAAGGCTTTAAATTTTTCTTTTATGCAAATGAACATGAGCCTAAGCACATTCATGTTATGAAAGGCGGTGATTTTGCTAAAATCGAATTAGCATCATTAAAAGTTATTAACAATTACCAATACTTCGGACAGTTTTTATGAAATGACAATCCGTAGAAAGATAACTCTTTGAAAAACAACAACTTTAATCTTTTGAGTAAGATTTTTAAAACCATTTAAAATCAGATAGTTACAAAAACTGTCCGAAGTATTGAATTACATGAAGCCAAAAGATATAAAGAAAGCTCTACTGATTGTGGCAAATCATAGCGTTGACAAGAGAGGAAATGGGATGAATATTTCAGTTAAAGGTAAAGCAGTGCATTTTGATGACCGTTATTTACATGTGGAACTTGAAGATGGCCGCATAATATTGACTCCCATGTCATGGTACAAAGAACTGCAAGCGGGTACATTCAAACAACTGGCTAATTACCAATTTATTTGTCAAGGCACCGGCATAGAATGGGCTGAACTGGATTATCACCTGAGCATTGAAAGCATGTTGTTGTCACAACTAAACCAAAAAGCTGCGTGACTGGACTACTTGGCTGGAGAACAAGCCATGTTACAAGAGCAAATTATTAATGAAATCAATCATATTTCTAGCGAAAAACTTAGTGAACTTTATGATTTAATCCATCATTTTCGCTTGGGTTTATTGTACGAACAACAGGAATTGAATACGAAAAAAGCCTATGCATTGCGCGGGTTAAAAATTCGTTATGACGAGCCTTTTGAATCCGTTGCGACACTTTAATAGTCGTAACCCAACACATTCAAGCCCCAAATGCTGGGTTACGGCTATCGCCTAATCCAACTTATAACCATCTTTTTAAAATAAATAATCTCACATGGCCTGGCATCAAATTTCCGTTATCACCAATGAAGACACCGCTCCGCAACTGGCCGATTTTTTTAGCAATCTCGGTGCCGTATCCGTTACTTATATGGATGCCGAAGACGAACCGGTTTATGAACCGGCTATCGGTGAAACCAAAATATGGAGCAACACGCAGGTTATCGCACTTTATGAGTTGGATGCTGATCCGGAACTGATAAAAGCCCAAGTAGCGCGACCGTTTAAGGAAGACGAGTTACACAACTGGCTGTATGAAGCGGTTGACGATCAGGAATGGGAGCGTGCCTGGATGGAATACTACAAGCCAATGAAGTTTGCCGACAAACTTTGGGTTTGCCCAACCGATCAGGAACAACACGAACCCGGTACGGTTTGCCTAACGCTAGACCCCGGACTTGCCTTTGGCACAGGCACGCATCCAACCACGGCTTTATGTCTGGAATGGCTGGCCAGTCACGACTTAACCGATAAAACAGTCATCGATTACGGCTGTGGTTCGGGCATATTGGCGGTTGCCGGGATATTGCTGGGCGCTAAAGTTGCACACGCTGTCGATATTGATCCGCAAGCCATCACCGCTACCCAAAGTAATGCCTTAAAAAACAATGTTCAGGATAAAATAAACTGCTATTTACCGGAACAATTTACCCCTTTACAAGCTGACATTGTGTTGGCTAATATTCTCGCCAAACCTTTAATAGACATGTCTGAGCAGATTTGTAAATTAGTGGTTTCGGGCGGTCAACTGGTGTTATCGGGCATCCTGTACGAACAAGCCGAAGCGGTTATCAACGCTTACCAACACGCCATCGCTTTTAATCCTTTGGTACAACAAGAAGACTGGATCAGACTGGATGGCATCAAGCGTTAGCACTTTGCTCCTGTCAAACTTACCCTACAAAAAATCATAACTATGTCACTACCTGAAATTTATTTAAAAAAGAACGAAGACAAACGCCTGCGCAAAGGACACCTGTGGGTTTTTAGCAATGAAGTGGATACTAAACGAACGGCACTTGAACAGTTTACCGCCGGTGATCTGGTACAAGTTAAAAGTGATGATGGTAAAGTCATGGGAACTGCTTACGTCAATCCTCAAACCCTGATTTGTGCACGCCTGTTATCAAGAAAGCCCAATCTAAAATGCGGTGCCAATTTTTTTAAAGAGCGCCTGACCACAGCCTTGGCCTTGCGTGAAAAACTGTTTGATAAACCTTACTATCGCCTCGTTTTTGGCGAAAGTGATGGCTTGCCCGGCTTGGTCATTGATCGTTTTGGCTCGGTGTTGTCGGTTCAAATAACCACCGCAGGTATTGAACAACGCAAAGAATCACTAATTGCCGCACTGGTTGAATTATTAAGTCCCGTTGCCATCATTTTAAAAAATGACAACAGCCAACGAGAACTGGAAGGCTTAAATCTGGAATCTGAAATTGCCTACGGTGAACTCCCTGATACAATCATCATTGAAGAAAATGGTGCGCAATTTAAAATAGATATTCTGGAAGGCCAAAAAACCGGCTGGTTTTATGATCATCGAAGCAGTCGCGCTTTGTTGGCAAGTGTTGCGAAAAAGCAGCGGGTACTGGATTTATTCTCCTACACCGGAGCCTGGGGTATTCCGGCCGCACTGGCTGGCGCTTCTGAAGTCACTTGTGTAGATGCCTCTGAAGGTGCCCTGGCACTGGCCAAAGAAAATGCCCAGCTCAATCAGGTTGACGATAAAATGCATTTTGTGCGCAGTGATGTGTTTGATTTTCTAAAGCAGGCCCGCCTGGAAAACCAACTTTATGATATTATTGTCCTTGATCCACCTGCATTGGTTAAACGCAAAAAAGATTTTAAGCAAGGTTATGAAGCGTATCGTCGCTTAAATCAGCTTGCCCTCCAGGTTTTATCCAAGAACGGCGTTCTGGTGTCAGCATCTTGTTCTTACCACCTGAGCCGTGAAAATCTGCATGAGATTTTACGTTCTTCAGGGCGTCATATTGATCGGCATCTGGTATTTTTTGCAAGCGGTGGACAAGGGCCGGATCATCCAGTCGACCCTGCATCGCCTGAGACGGAATATTTAAAAACCTTTTTTTGCTCGGTCTCATCCAGTTTATAAAACCGTTGAGACATGGCTATGCCCACAATAGAATATAACAATTCATGTACTCTTTGCGGTCAACGAGCAGTTTTGAAGAGCTTTACCCTAAACACAACAGACGGCTTGCTATGGTTTTGCTGCGCAGGCTGTCTTAGTATTTATCAGCTCCTTAATGAATACCAGGAAATACCATTAAGCAAACAAACATCACCCAATAAATAAGGATACCTAAAAAATGAAAGCATGCGATTCCTGTTCCGGCCGTGCCGAGATCGGCAAAAATCATAAAAAAATTCCTGTTCTGCAAAGAGCGATAGGTCTGCTTCTTGTTTATTTACCAATACTGACCTTACCGTTTGTGTTTCTCAGCGCCTACCTGACTTACTATCACCTACGCATGATTGGCGGGGAAAATATTAAAACCTTGGCTGATTTTTTACCGGAGAGAAGCAGTCATCGCTATAACCTGAAAAACCAAATCACCATGGATGGTTCATTCAAATTCAGTTTGGCGCAATCAAAGCTGTACTGGATATTAAACTGTACTTGGTATTGCCCGGTTAGTGTTGCACTTTTTGAATGGCATGCTTATTTGGTCAAGATTGTTGAAAACTGGTGGTGTCCTTTCACTCATGAGAAAAAAGAAGGCTACAACAACGCCAAGATTGATAAATCATTCTGGCATATTTATCCAGAAGATATAGCCAAACTGGAACCAGAAGATCGAGACAATCCAATCTGGAATGATTCGATTGAGAAATGATTGAGGTTCAAGGGAAAAGGTCTAAGGTTCAAGGTAAAAACTGTCGCGTTACGTGGTGTTTACAACCCTGACCGACAACGATTGATTCTACGAGAAATAACCCGGATTTAAGCGATAAGGTAAATACGCGCACCCCGCTGGTTCCCATTTAACCTTGCACCCTTAACCTTGAGCCAGCCTTATGCACATCGGCCCTTACCAGCTTGATAACAATCTGATTCTTGCCCCCATGGCAGGTATCAGCGACCGTCCTTTCAGAGAATTGTGCAAACAACTGGGCGCAGGCTTAGCCGTGTCTGAAATGGTGGCATCTAATCCTGCTTTACGTCACCATAAACGAACGGTGTTAAAAGCGGATCATCAGGGGGAATCCGGTCTTCGTTCTGTGCAAATTTTAGGTACGGATCCTCAGCAAATGGCTGAGGCCGCCCTGTTTAATGCACAACGCGGTGCCCATATTATTGACATAAACATGGGTTGTCCGGCAAAAAAAGTGTGTTCAGTAGCCGCAGGCTCTGCGTTATTAAGAGACGAAGCGCTGGTTAAAAAAATACTCGATGCTGTCGTTAATGCCGTCGACATTCCGGTCACGTTAAAAATCCGTACCGGCTGGGATTTACACAATCGTAATGCCGTTCAAATCGCAAAAATAGCGGAACAATCAGGCATTGCCGCCTTAACGTTGCACGGCCGAACCCGTGCCTGTAAATTTAACGGGACAGCCGAATATGAAACGATTAAAAAAGTTAAACAATCAGTTAGCATCCCCATTATTGCTAACGGCGATATTGATTCGGCAGAAAAAGCCGACTACGTGCTGGCTACCACAGGTGCAGACGCCATTATGATCGGGCGGGCCGCACAAGGAAATCCATGGCTGTTTAATGAAATAAGTTATTTTCTTAAAACCGGAAAAACCCTTGAAAAACCAACAGATTCGACTATTCACAGCACCCTTTTGAGCCATCTGGAGCAACTATATAGCTTCTATGGAAATGTCAGCGGTGTTAGAATAGCCCGAAAACATATTGGCTGGTATTTTAAACATCTGGGCACTATAAACCAGGATACAAAAAACAACATCAACCAAGCCACATGTCCTTCCCGACAACTAGTGCTGATTAATTCAGCATTTACTCTTTTATTAAACGATAGTGCTGCATAATATGAACGCGTCTCAAAACAGTGCTGAAATCATTAACATTAACAGCAAAAAAACCGTACTGTTGCCCTTATCTGCGTATGTCAAACAGGCCGTAGAACTCTATCTTTCGCAATTAAGCGGTCACGATGCCGTTGGTTTACATGCCATGGTTATCAGCGAAGTTGAAAAACCCTTATTGGAAGCAGCACTGGAACATTCTGGATACAACCAAACCAAAGCCGCCAAAACGCTCGGTCTGAGCCGTAGCACTTTACGCAAAAAACTGGATCAATACGGTATATCCTAAAGCCTGACAGGGCGAAGTTTAACCCTGTCCCGCCACTCTTTCACAAATCAATCCATCACCAAAAGGTCTGCATGAACAAAAAAATCACTCGCGCCCTAATTAGCGTTTCCGATAAATCCGGTATCGTCGATTTTTGTCGGGAATTGAATCAACTGGGTATTGAAATTCTGTCCACTGGCGGCACCGCCAAAACCTTGGCAGAACATAAAATCCCCGTGACTGAAGTGTCTGATTACACGGGTTTTCCAGAAATGATGGATGGTCGGGTTAAAACATTACATCCCAAAGTTCATGGCGGCATTTTAGGCCGCAGAGGAATCGATGATGCAATTATGGTAGTAAACGGCATCAGCCCAATTGACATGGTCGTCGTTAATTTATACCCATTTGAGCAAACCGTAGCCAACCCTGATTGCGACCTGGAAACGGCGATTGAAAATATAGATATCGGCGGGCCTACCATGATCCGCGCCGCTGCTAAAAACCATGCCGACGTTGCCATTATTGTACATCCATCAGACTACGCAGCAACCATCGCTGAACTTAAAAGCACTGATAACAGCCTGTCTGATAAAACCCGTTTTAATCTCGCACTCAAAAGCTTTGAACACACGGCACGTTACGACACCGCAATTGCCACTTATTTAGCCGCTATCAACGGAACACAATTTCCGGAAACGCTCAATTTACAGTTTTATCATAACCAAACCATGCGTTATGGTGAAAATCCTCATCAAAATGCAGCTTTTTATCGGGAAAAATCCCCTGCCTCCGGTACGATTTCTGCGGCTAATCAGCTTCAGGGCAAAGAATTATCCTACAACAATATTGCTGATGCCGATGCTGCGCTGGAATGTGTTAAATCCTTCACGGACAAACCAACCTGCGTTATCGTTAAACATGCCAACCCCTGTGGTGTAGCTGAAGCTGACGATATTTTTACTGCCTACGATAAAGCCTACGCAACGGATCCAACCTCTGCATTTGGCGGCATTATCGCTTTCAACCGTGAACTAGATGAGCAAACCGCCACTGAAATCATCAAGCGTCAATTTGTCGAAGTTATTATTGCACCGACCATCACACCAGCGGCAATAGCGGTTCTGGCCGACAAGCAAAATATTCGTGTATTGGCTTGTGGTGAATGGGACAGCGCCAAGCAACCGTCTCTCGACTTTAAACGTGTAGCCGGTGGCCTTCTGGTTCAGGATAAGGATTTGGGCGAAATCACCCGTGCCGACATTAAAGTCGTCAGTCAACGCACACCGACCGAACAAGAACTGGCGGATTTATTATTCGCCTGGAAGGTCGCCAAGTTCGTTAAATCCAATGCCATCGTTTACTGTAAAAATGGTCAGACTATCGGTGTCGGTGCAGGACAAATGAGTAGGGTCTATTCTGCCAAAATCGCAGGTATCAAAGCCGCCGATGAAGGTTTGATAGTTCCCGGTTCGGCCATGGCTTCAGATGCTTTCTTTCCTTTTAGAGACGGCATAGATGCCGCCGCAGAAGCCGGCATAACCGCCATTATTCAGCCCGGTGGTTCGATGCGTGACAACGAAGTGATTGCCGCCGCCGATGAGCATAATATCGCCATGGTATTTACCGGCATGCGTCATTTTAGGCATTAAGCAGCGTACATGAAATAACTTGACCATTTATCCCCTCACCCCAACCCTCTCCCGGAGGGAGAGGGAGCAAGATGCCGAAGTTATTTCATACGCATTCCTAAGTTACTCGCAAAAAATAAACCCCCAGAGATTCACCGATTAAATCCCTGTATTTCCACTTAAAGTAGAGTAATTATTCAGCCCCCCTCTTTAACAAAGAGGGGTTAGGGGAGATTTTATTAGGTAAATCCCCCTCAACCCGCTTTTTCAAAGAGGGAGGTGAATACTTACAAAGTAGAATACAGGCAAGGCTAAACCATAAAAGGTTCCGACTTAAGTTGATAGCCAAACTTTATGGTAATCCGTGAATCTGTGGCAACTGTGATAGGGGGTATTTTTACGACTTACCTTAATCTAAAACACGGAGACAACATCATGAAAATCCTCATCGTTGGTGGCGGTGGGCGTGAACACGCCCTCGCCTGGAAAGCCAAACAATCGCCTAAAGTAAAAAAAGTATTTGTTGCACCGGGTAATCCGGGAACGGCACTTGAATCAGGCATTGAAAACGTCGCTATCGCGGTCGAAGACATTGCCGGCTTACTGGCTTTTGCCCAAAAAGAACACATCGAATTAACCATCATTGGCCCTGAAATCCCCTTGGTGTTGGGTATCGTTGACCGCTTTCAAGAAGCCGGTTTACCCTGTTTTGGCCCCTCCGTTAGAGCTGCGCAACTGGAAGGCTCCAAAACTTTTTGCAAAGACTTTATGATTCGTCATCATATCCCGACGGCCAGCTATCAATCCTTTACTGATAAAGACTTGGCTATTGCCTATATCCGTCAACAAGGTGCGCCTATTGTAGTTAAAGCCGACGGCTTGGCGGCAGGTAAAGGCGTTATCGTTGCACAAACCGAACAAGAAGCCATCGGTGCGGTTGAAGACATGTTATCCGGCAATGTTTATGGCGAAGCCGGTAACAGGGTGGTCATTGAAGAATTTCTGACGGGTGAAGAAGCCAGCTTTATTGTTATTGCCGATGGCAAATATGCCTTGCCAATGGCGACCTCTCAAGATCATAAAGCCCGTGACAATGGTGACAAAGGCCCCAACACCGGTGGTATGGGCGCTTATTCTCCCGCTCCCGTTGTCACTCCTGATGTTTATGAACGGGTTATGCGTGATGTCATTGAGCCCACCTTAAAAGGTATGACAGACGATGGTTTGCCTTATACCGGCTTTCTTTACGCAGGCTTAATGATAGCGCCTGATGGCGCGATTAAAGTGCTGGAATATAACTGCCGCTTTGGTGATCCTGAAACGCAACCGATTATGATGCGCATGAAAAGTGATCTGGTCGAACTGTGTCAAGCCGCCTTGTCAGGAAGTCTTGATAAAACCAGCACCGAATGGGACGAACGCGTTGCCTTGGGCGTTGTTTTGGCAGCGGGTGGCTACCCGGATGATTATCAAAAAGGCGCTGTTATTTCAGGATTACCCACACAAGAACAAGAAGACAGCAAAGTATTTCATGCCGGCACAAAACAAATTGGCGACGACATAGTCACTGCCGGTGGACGCGTCTTATGCGCCTGCGCATTGGGACAAGATATTTTGGAAGCACAAACCAAAGCCTACGTACTGGCGGACAAAATCCATTGGAATAACATCTATTACCGCACAGACATTGGCTTTAAAGCGATAAAAAATTAAAAGTCATTAACAAGAAAATGGACTACCAACTTAAGCGGACAGTATGAATAGATTCTATTATTCGGTGAACAAGCTCTGCTTGTGAATAAACAAAGTCTAATGCCGCTTTGTCCCCCTAAGTAAATAGCCGACTTCGTAGGAGTCGCCGCCCATACGCATCAAGCTAAGCCATCTGCCGACTATTTTTTAGCTCTACCTGGTTGTATTTACTAAATTTTCTTGTATAGTGTGCGGGATTTTTCAACTCAGCAGGATGAAATAGACGTGAAACAACTTCCTATTGAAATA
>CAIQND010000462.1 GCA_903873045.1 uncultured Methylococcaceae bacterium
GGTTCTTAAAAAAATTGTCCTGGCAAAACTCAAGCAGTTTAATCCCGGTTTACCCGATGTCGCCTACAAGCAAGCCTACGAAAAACTCACCGAAGAAAGCAGCACCAAGTCTTTGGCTGAAATCAATTACGAAAAACATCTACTCATCAGAAACGGCATTACCATTGACTTTATCAATGACAAAGGCGAACCGGTAAAAAATAAAACCCTGAAGATTTTGGATTTTGACCATACGGATAACAATAACTTTTTAGCCGTTCAACAGCTCTGGATAGACGGCAAAAGTGGCCGACAAAGAAGACCGGATATTATCGGTTTTGTGAATGGGATTCCTTTGCTGTTTATTGAGCTGAAAGCCGCCCACCGCAAATTGGAAAACGCCTACAACGATAATTTTACGGATTACAAAGACGTTATCCCCAAGCTGTTTTATTACAATGCGTTTGTGCTGTTAAGCAATGGCCTTGAAAGCCGCATCGGCAGCGTTACCGGCCAGTATCAGCACTTCCACGAATGGAAACGTATCACCGAAGAAGACGAAGGCATTGTGGCCTTGGATAGAATTATCGTCGGTATCTGTGAAAAGCAGCGCTTTTTGGATTTGTTTGAAAACTTTATTCTGTTTGATAATTCCTTGGGCAAAATAGTAAAACTGATTGCCCGTAATCATCAGTTTATCGGCGTTAACAAAGCGATTGAAAATATCCGGCACAAAGACCACTTGTATCAATTGGGTAAAATTAGCCTCGAAGAAAAGCAAAAGCTGGGGGTATTTTGGCATACCCAAGGCAGCGGTAAGTCGTATTCGATGGTGTTTTTTTGCCAAAAAATTCACCACAAGTTTACCGGCAGTTATACGTTTTTAATTGTGACTGACCGCAACGAATTAGACACCCAGATTTATGGCACTTTTAGCGGCGTCGGTGCCGTACCGCAAGTAAAAGCCGGTTCAAAAGAGTCATTAAAAGCCAATAGCGGCAAACATTTAAAAGAGTTGTTAAGCTCGGAACATCGGTATTTGTTTACGCTCATTCATAAATTCAATTTTGCAGACGTCATTACAGCGCGTGAAAATATCCTTGTTATTTCAGACGAAGCCCACAGGACTCAGGGTGGAAGTTTGGCGCTGAATTTACGCAATGCCCTGCCCAATGCGTCTTTTATGGGTTTTACAGGCACCCCGCTGTTTAAAGATGATGAAATCACCAAACGTATTTTTGGTGATTATGTGTCCCGTTATGACTTTAAACGCAGTGTGGATGATGGGGCAACGGTGCCACTTTATTATGAAAACAGAGGCGAATATCTGGGCTTAAAAAATCCTGTTATCAATGAACAGATAAGAGCGGTGCTTGATGCTGAAAGCGATGATTTGGACGCCGACCAACGCAGTAAAATTGAACAGCTTTTTGCAAGGGAATATCCGATACTGACGGCCAAAAAACGCTTGGATGCGATTGCCAAAGATACCGTTTGGCATTTCTGCAATCGCGGCTACAAAGGTAAAGGCATGTTTATCGCCTTGGATAAGCTCACCGCTGTCAGGATGTATGATTTGATTACCCATCATTGGCAGTTGATGGTTGAGCAATTGGAAAAAGACCTTTTTAAAGGAAGCTATGGCGACCAGGAATTATTGGAAAAAAGTCGGGAGCTGCAATGGATAAAGGAAACAGAAATTTGTGTCGTGGTCAGTTCGGAGCAAAACGAGATTCAAAAGTTTCAGAAATGGGGGTTGGACATTGAGCCGCATCGCGAAAAAATGAACAACCAAGACCTTGAAACGCGCTTTAAGGATGAAGATGACCCTTTTCGTTTAGTGATTGTGTGTGCCATGTGGATTACCGGCTTTGATGTGCCGCCACTATCAACCCTGTATATAGACAAGCCGTTGAAATCGCATACGCTTATGCAAGCCATTGCCCGGGCTAATCGAATCAGTGAAGGTAAAAACAACGGCTTGATAGTGGACTACATAGAAACTTATACCGCCTTATTGGATGCGTTGGCGATTTATGGGGCTGGCAAAGGCGATGATGGCGAACCTGAACCGCCGGTAAAACCCAAGGAAGAACTGATTAGCCAATTGGAAGAAACGTTGGCGGCTACGGAAACCTTTTTGCAAGACGAAGTGAATTTTGATTTGCAGACATTAATTTCAGCGGAGGGTTTGCATAAATTATTGGCTCTGGAAAAGGCCATCAATGCCGTTTATACCAATGACGAAACCAAACAAAAGTTCCAAATTTTAGCCAGAGAAGTTTTCAAAAAATACAAAGCCTTGCAGCCAGACAAAGTATTAAACAACTATGCCGCAAGAAAAAATGCGCTTGATGTCATTTATACCGCCATTAAAGACAAAGTCGAAAGTGCTGATGTGGCAGAGATCATGATGAAAATCCAAAACGTGATTGATGTGTCTATTGAAAATTCGATTGCCGAGCCGCGTCATTATGCCGAGAAAGTCATTGATTTAAGCGGATTAAACTTTGAGTTATTGGAGCAGTATTTTATGAAGACTAAAAATAAAAATGCTGCCGTACAGTCGCTAAAAGATAAAGTTGAAAAGCGCCTCAAACAAATGGTTGAACGTAATCCCTTAACCGTTGACTATTACAAACGTTATCATGAAATCATTGAAGCCTACAATCGTGGCAAGGACGAGGCTGTTATAAAAGAAACGTTTAGAAAATTAATTGAACTGGTTAATTCCCTTACCCAAGAAGAAGCCGAGACCAAACGTGAAGGGCTATCTGACGAGCAAAAAGCCATTTTTGATATTTTAAGGCAAGGCAAAGAACTGGCAAAAAAAGAGAAGGATGAAATCAAGAAAATATCGATTGAGTTGCTTGATGAATTGAAAAAAGAAAAGTTACAAGTTGAGCAATGGTCAGATAAATCAGTCACCGCAGCCGCTGTTTTTAATTACGTCAACAAGACCCTCTTTGAAGTTTTACCTTATCCTGCTTATGAAACCGATGACATTGATTTGAAAACCGTCATGGTTTACGAACATTTAAAACATCAATATTACGGGGGAGGAATGAGTATTTACGGGCGGTATTAATGACAGGTAGTGTCATTGGGTAGATATGATAATCCATAAAAAAGTGTTATGGTCGTTATTGTTTCGTTATACAATCAAATCCGGATTTACCTTCAGACACCCAGACCTCTAGGATTTTAATTTGACCCAACTTTGAATATCATACGTAAATTTGTACGAGGAAATAGAGTCTCCGTTGCATTGAGTTCGAGGCAAAGTTTTTCAATTACCTTATCAGACATTACAC
>CAIQND010000463.1 GCA_903873045.1 uncultured Methylococcaceae bacterium
ACATTATTACCTTGGCTTTTTCTTCGCGTCTTCGTGGTTAAGGAGCGAGCACGAAATAACTTGAGCAACTTTAATTTTACCCCCCCAACCCCCCTTTTACAAAGGGGGGAGTTAGATGTTACTTAGTTACATTATTTCATGCTCATTCCTAAGTTAATTGCCAGGACTAGCGCAAGCTGATCGTTATTTTTTAATTAAATTTTTAATAACAGGCCAACCGTGCTTTAACCATTGCTCTTTTACAAACAAGGCGGCGGGTTTAATCTGACGGGTCAGGGTCTTAAGAACCACCCATATCCGATCGGCGATTGATGCTTCAGGGCTATCTCGCCATTCCAAATAACGTGAACCAAAACCATTAATAAATACCGGTTTAAACAGCCACATTTCCAAAATAGAGGTGACCCACATAAACATAAATGAAATACCCATACCCATACCGGCAAAAATAACCAGCCAGGCAAACATCGGGTGAATTTTAGTCAGCCACCAGGACATAATATCTGCCACAAGAAACGCATAAGGCATACCGATTGCGATACATTTATATTGCGTGGTTGTCGTTTCTGCAAAACTAAAAATAAGACCGACAAACATGAAAATAAAGCTGATACCGAACAAATGGATATGCGAAATCCGCGTTAAAGACGCAAAGGTAGCCCCGGTATCTTGGGTAGTATAGGGTTTTAATTCTTCATAACTGGTAAAGCTGGGTACTCCAGACGCTTCTTTGTTATGGCACATCACACAGCGGGTTTCGATTATTTTTTCAATGCCGTTATCTTTATAATCATATTGATCCGCACCGTCTCTGACCCACTCCATAATCTTGAAGCGTTCCTGATCGGGTGCATTGGCTTTCATGGCACCGTTAAGCTGCGTTTCAAGTACCGTGCCTGAACGGTTGCCGTAATAACTGTAAACAATATCATCAACCGACAATCCAAATTTTCCGTCCGCCATGCCATGTGTAAACAATATCTGAATTAATGCAAACAGATAGCCTATGCCTACGGTACAAAGATAACCGGTAAACAATACTTTGATAGGCGTGTCGTGATCTTTTAAAGGCGTGAATTTTGGAGTCATAATTTCGTATAATTTATGGGTACGCTGGACACTTCATGAATCCATGGGTTTAAATAAAGTACCGGCAGAACCCATAACGATGAGTCCTAATGCTGGCACTGGATGATATTATAACCTGCCTTGACTTAAGTGCTTATGGTTACTGTAGATAAGTTACGTTCCCTCTTTAGCTTTTGTTTCTGGTATTTCAATAAGATAGTCCTTTTGTTTAATGCAACAGCAATTATTGCACCACTAATAAGACCGCTTGCTCAAAATAACAACCAAACCTGTCATTTCCTCGAAAGCGCGTACTCATTGGATAAGTAAAATCATTAAATCATAAGAAAAAATTCTTATCTTATTGAAATATTTTATTTTTACCGTTAGTTATTTTAGCAAGCTAAAGCGGCATCCTATTTATTCAAAAACGGTTCGTATCAATTGATTGTTAATTTCAGCCGTTACATTGAGGGGAGCACACCGTATTTAACCATTAAACAGGGTCTATTATGGTGCAATATCAGATTGATTGCACAAAATTGATGTGTGTTTTAAGACTTTTTAACGGCGTAACCACAACAAGTTTAGCTGTCGGGTTAGGCTGTCGCTAACCCCATACGCATCAACTTAAAGATATTAGGTGATTTCTGGAGAATATTTTACCCATTAAAAGTAGAATTTTCCCAATCAAGCAAACGATTGGATTCGTCTAATGGGTAAGTTCTTTCGCAGAAATAACCTTATACCTATCAACCATAAATTAATCTCCGTAGAGACGCGATTTATCGCGTCTAAATGATAACCCGTGGATTTTCGGATGTTGGGACGCGATAAATCGAGACGCGATAAATCGCGTCTCTACGGTGACGATACCTGTATATTGCTGCTCATGTGTGGTTAATAGGCTATTCATTGTTCATAGTTTTAAGGTGATTTCCGG
>CAIQND010000464.1 GCA_903873045.1 uncultured Methylococcaceae bacterium
CAGTGATAAGGAACAACTGATACAGGAAATATTTCGCGTCGTTAAACCGGGTGGTCGTGTGGCTATTTCGGATATTGTCAGCGATGAAGCAGTGCCTTCGCATTTAAAACAGAATCAACAATTATGGAGCGGTTGTATTTCGGGTGCGCTGCAAGAACATGAGTTTCTGGAAGCTTTTATCAAAGCCGGTTTTATAGCCGTCAGTTACGATAAATGGGAAAATAAGCCTTGGCAGGTTATTGAAGGTTTGGAATTTCGCTCAGTCACCATCACCGCAGTAAAACCTCAAAATCAACCGTGCATTGATAAAGGTCATGCCGTTATTTATCGCGGTCCGTATTCTGAAATTTACGACGATGAAGGCCATGTTTATTTAAGGGGACAGCGCATGGCGGTTTGCGAGCGTAATTATAAGTTGCTCATCAGCGAAACGTATAATAACGATTTTATCGGCATAGCGCCTGCGGAAGACAGGGCAGGTAAGCCTTGGAACTGTGCAACCGGAACGCTTCGTGCGGTTGCAGAAACCAAAGGCGGGCAGCATGAGGATAGGTCCAATACGGGTAGTTGCTGTTAGCCAGTCAGTACTGATTTCGATGATAGAACACGGATGACACGGATTTCAACAGGTTTTTATTGTTAGGTGTAGGCCGGAATAAGACTTTTCGAGCGTAAGCGAGAATAAGCGTTTCCGGCATCCGGTACGAATGTGCCGGAAACGCCACCACGCGCTACGCTTGGGTGGTCTTATTCCGGCCTACTGCTGATGTTTTTATGAAGAAGCTTCTCTTATCCGTGGTTATCAGTTAAATCTGTGTTCTATTACAAAATCCTCGTGCTTTTAACTCCGCCTTTCTTTGAGTCTCAAACAGCTTTATGGCCAGACTGTAATTCAGGTAATAACTTGATTAGCTTAACGATAGCCAAACCAGTCACTGCATAAATTAAGTCCGCACCCACATAAGACGGGTAATACTGTGCTACTCGTGAAAAATAACTGAAAAATGACAGCTCTTCAAAACGGCCTGACAGCAAATAAAAACTGCCATTTGAGATGGCAAAGGCTGTTGATGTTGCCAGTGTTAGCAAGCCGACAGTCTTTGTCATTTCCGCAGGGTTCATTGCTTTAAATGTTGCGCAGTAACGACCGGCAACCCACATAACGGCATACGTGGGGATAAGGAAAATATAGGCAGGCGATACACACCAGCCACTGGTGCCATTTTCGATAGCAACAAAATCAATCAATCCAGCCAACACCAATAAAAATCCCAACAAGGCTTTTTTACGGTAAAAACCGGCAAAGAAAAATACCGCTAATGAGGCATCGGGAAGATGCAGCACATCACCAAAGTGATGAAAACGTGTCAGCACCATCAAGGCAATCAACGGGATAGGTAAATACTCGGCTTTTAGCCATTGTTTTATGTTCATAGTTTTATAGTGTGGTGGATTAAAAATATGCCGTCCTTGGCGTATGGGTTAGTTATTATAATGGATTGAAAGGAAAAAGTTTCTACCC
>CAIQND010000465.1 GCA_903873045.1 uncultured Methylococcaceae bacterium
CTTGAAAACCTTCGCGGCTATGGCGTGCTTGACCCGGTCGAGAATGCACGTGCGTTAACCTACGACACACAACAAGCATTAACCCCGTCGGCAGTATTATCGATACTGAAAGAAGGCAATGCACATTTTGTAAATAATTTAAACGCCAACCGTAATTTACTGGAACAGGTTAACGATACCCGGCAAGGTCAATTTCCCATTGCCATCATCCTGAGCTGCATGGATTCACGTACGTCTGTGGAACTGATTTTTGACCAAGGCTTGGGGGATGTATTTAGCACGCGAATAGCCGGTAATATTATCAACGACGACATTCTGGGCAGCATGGAATTTGCCTGTAAGCTGGCCGGTTCAAAACTGATTGTGGTATTGGGGCATTCGCATTGTGGCGCAATCAAAGGCGCTTGCGCAAAGGTAGAACTGGATCATTTAACAGGACTGTTGCACAAAATAAAACCGGCTGTCGATGCCGTCAACGCAGAAAAACCGGCAGAAATCACCACCATTAATAACGGCTTTGTGCAAAAAGTGGCCGATAAAAATGTGCAACTGACGGTCAAGCAAATCAGAAGTAAAAGTCCTTTACTGGATGCCATGGAAAAAAACGGTGACATTGGCATCGTCGGCGGGATGTATGACATTGAAACCGGAAAAGTAAAATTCTATGCGGATATTTAACCGCAACGTGCAGAGCAGTGATGCACTTTAATAAATGTAACTATTCAGTCCCCCCTCTTTAAAAAAAGAGGGGTTAGGGGAGATTTTTAAAATCAATCCCCTACCCTCTCGCCTTACTCGCCCTTTTTCAAAGAGACAGGTGAATACTTACAATAGTGAATATTAATGAGTCAATTTTTGGGAGTACCTCATGAATCTATTAGTTAATCGAAAATTAATGATTCAATTCGTTCTGATCGGCATTGTCATACTATTTTACGATGTGATGTTGCACGCCATGTTCTCAATTGTGCATATTGCTTTCGAATGGCTTGAGCTGACTCTTGATCATATTATTGAGCATATTTTTCACACCGACCGCCAACAAAGCCAAATCATTGTCTTTTATCTGCTATGGCTGATTGCGTTTTACGGACTCTATCGGATCTGCCGTGCGTTACCCGGCATTTATAACCGACTTAAAGAACAGCTTTTTGCCATCTGTTTACAATGTAAATCATATCTTATCGAGTATTGTAGAGATCAGTCTTCAGTACAAAAAATAAAATGGCTTACCTTTTTTATAGTGGGCTTATCGTGCCTTGTTTTTATTACGTTCAGTTAACATCGCCCCGCGTTCAGTGGCTAAGAAAAGCAGTCACCTCTGCTTTAGTGCCACACACAATATCAAAATTGTGTCAAAGCCATTTTTACGGGAGTAATCCGTCCAGAATTTAGTCATTTAGCGGTAAGCGCATAAAGAATCATGAAATAAACCCGTAAAAAGGGGCGACTGATCTATTAGCCGCATAGCAGGCATGTTATTTTTAAAATAGATGCCTTGGAAAATTTAAAATTTTCCAGAGAGCTGATCCATAAATAAGGCAAGACTAAACCCCAATGCCATTAAGTTAAGTACCTCGTGGCAAGATAAACCGTTGACTGAGCGGAGCCGAAGCCTGCAAAATCGCTTCGACTCCGCTCAGCGAACGGCTTAACTTAGTGCCATTGAGACTAAACCCCCTTTCCAATGGAAGGTTAAATGGTATAGAGCCATGTAGAAATAAAGCGACATTCGCCCACCCTCACCCCAGCCCTCTCCCGGAGGGAGAGGGCGCTTTATGTTGCTTTACTTCTAAGCCACTCTATATATGGATATAATTTCGATGCTAACGGATACCATCCCTTCAAAGGATAGTATCCGTGTGAGTTAAATTGTCAGGTAGTGGATGTTTAATGTCTGAAAGACTATAGAGGTATTTTTTAAAACCTAAATTGACTTTGCACATAGAAATAATCGGTATCACCGCCCGGCGTTGTCGTTGCCGTTGCCGTTGAAACGGCTGTTTTGGCAAACTGGCCTTTAAATAAATGAACCCATCCCGCATCAAAGTTCAAGCTGCTGTTGTAGTTATAGCGACTTGTAGCGCTCAGTTGATTCCCCACATAACTGCCGCTGGTGCCATTGGCATTACCCACAAGACCGGGTGAAACACCGGATGAGCATGAGCCTCCGCCCCAACAATCACCTGCTGAAGCCAGCCAGATAAAACGTTGTTGCAATAACACGCTTACATCTGAACGGGGCGCGAAACTAAACCGGTAGCCGGGTGAATTGATGTTACTACGTTGGAAGGCGGAATAAATACTCGTATAGCCAAAATCAATCATTGAGTCGCCATACAGCGCATCGAAACGACCATCAGTTGAGCCGCTACTGTACTTGCTGCTTTTGCTGCCACTGGCCCAATCATATTCCAAAATAAAACGGGGCGACATGGGGAGGTCAAAACTGTAAGCCGCTTCGATATGTTCAGACCACGCTTGGTGATTTTGCTGCTGATTGTTAACGGAAGCGTTATATTGTACTGTCCCAAATTGCCCCATACTTTCGGCGACAAAATCAAAGGCACCTTTTTTTGGCTTTATATACAAACGTAAACCAGGCGTAAAATATTTACGGTTTCGGGTGGCGTTGTTAGTGCTATCGCCCTCATTCAGATGGTATAAATAGATTTCTGTATTGATGTTTTTAATGACGTTATAGCCTTCCAATATACCGCCAGAAAAAAACGTTTGGGTATCTTCCAAATCCCATTGTTGATTGCCATCAATCAACAGATTAGCATTGGCTGCCAACAGATTGGGATTGCCATTAGGGGGCGTGGAGCTATAATTTGGATAACGCAGGACAGGCAGAGTGCCAAAGGCATTAAATTGCCATTGCTTATAATCAAGCACTCTGATGCGCAGACCGGTAAAGCTATTGGCCGTATTACGGAAACCGGGTCGAGAAACCAGACGACGGCTGCCCAAGTCTATGGTTTGGCGACCGGCTTTAATTTCTACCCCCCGGCCACTAAAAAACGCATTTTTATCAGCCCACGACACATAGCCTTGAATAAAGTCAGCGGTATCAACTATCGTGTTATTGGGAGGATTCGGCGTGTTATTAGTGCCGTGGTCTGATAACAGTCCCCGCGCATCCATAAATTCAGTGGCAAACCGGAAGTTGCCCAGCTTGGCTTGTAGCCAAAGATCGGTTTGAATTTCAATTTGCTGGTTACCGCCAGCGGCCTTAGGTGCCGGAGATGGTTGGCTGGGCTTAAAGGTATCACTCAACGACTCATAACGGACTCGATTCTCAAGACCGACTGTTAGCCAATCAGGTAAGTGTAACGTATCGTGCAAATTCCAGACGGGCTTTTCATAATTATTACCCAGCAAAGCGTCATCCATTACGGCATTATAAGCGGCCATGGAGGGGCGAGAGTAGGTTGGCGCAGGCTCTGCGGCCTGACTGATTTCGCTATTAATTAGAGCAAAGCCGCAGCTTATAATGAGTTTTAATGCGCAATGGGCAGTAGCCTTCGCATGATTTTTTCTTGGTTTCATCAATCACTTAGGGTGTAAATAGTAATAAACATTGTCGTTGTTTCATCGATGTACAGAAATCTTGTGTAACGTTTCATTAGTTGCAGGTAGCCGCTGCCCGAATGTAGTTATTCAAGCCCGAATTAAATACGGTATCGTCTTTCAGAAATTAAAGTTCCATTACATGAGGTTTGAAGCCCATACGGATAGCATCCTTAAAGAGATGATATCCAATGTCGTTAAGTTAAGCGCCTCTTGGCAAGATAAACCGTTGGCTAAGCGGAGCCGAAGCCCGCAAAATCGCTTCGACTCCGCTCAGCGAACGGTTTAACTTAATGACATAGGGATGCTATCCGCTAAGATCGAAATTATTTATCTGAAAATCTATAGCGGTGGAATATTGTTCTCTACAATAGGCATTGATTCTTAGGCATCCTTCATTCATCGGTTTACACTTTTTCTAATTACAGACGCGTAGGTCGGGTTAGCGAGAGCGTAACCCGACAAATCGTACTATCTGTGTCGGGTTACGGCTACCGCCTAACCCGACCTACAGAGATTATTAGCATTTTTTTGATAAAAAAGTGTCAACTACTTTTGAGCTTCTATGAAGGATGCCGATTCTTAGAACAACAAACCGAGTATCACCCCCAGTGCCATAAAAAATCCGAATAGCGCCACCGCCAAAGGCTTTGATATTTCACGCCACAAATAGAGGAAAGGGATGATACTGTAAGTCCCCAGGGTCATAGCGAATAACATCACATACCCTGACGCTACGCCTTGACGCTGTAGCTGGGCTGCAAACATGACATCCAGCGCGATGGGTGTAGGCATGATGACTGAAATCAAACTTACAAACGCCAATCGCAGAGGGGTTACTTCAGATAAGATTAAATCCCAGGGAATCAATACCAGCAGAGTCGCAGAAATAATGCTGGCAAAAAGCATCAGAGTAACGGTTGGTTTGAACAACATCCAAACATGCTTGCCGTAATCCCAAGCCAGTTCATGGAAGACCTTGGTAAAGTGTTCCGGCATATCTTCTTTAGGCAATAAACCGAAAATATCGGCACCACTTTCTTTTTCGACGGATAGTAGTTGAAATGGTTGGTCTCGCTCGAACCAGAGGATTAACGATGGCATGACGACCAGAATCAAGAATAATAAAATCGCATACTTGGTTAGCGACATGGTAAGCGGGAGAGCCATGAAGGTCATCATGACTACAACGGGGTTGAAATTGGGTGAGCTAAAAAGAAATCCCAGCGCGGCCTCGATTCTGCCTCGTCCACGCGTCATGCCGCAAATGACAGGAACAGAACAGTTGGCACAAATACCTGCCGGTACTCCGATCAGAGCGCCTTTGACAGAATTCAAATACCGGTTATTACCCAGCTTAAGCGGATAATATCGAAGTACGGTGTGCAACAAGGCACCGAATAGAACACCAAAAGTCATGCCAATCTTCATGCTATTTAACCAGTTAACTGCCGAAGCAGCAATCCTAAGCCAAATTGGCGCATTGAGATCTACCGTCATAATCTGTTTACTATAAACCATACTGGGTAGGACATCATTTATATGCTCTACTTTGCTGAATAGTTGTGGATATCGGGATGTAAACCAGAATATGCTGACAATGAGGACAGCCAGCCCCATCAAGATGATAGGACGCCAATGATAATGAATAGATTTCATCGGGGCACGATTTGATATATTGCTCATAATACCTCAGTACGAAAAAAGGACGTTTTTTTTAAAATAATGATTAGGAATCATTAATGCGATGGCGCTCCAAATTCAGGCTATTTATTGAGAGCTACCAAAAACGGC
>CAIQND010000466.1 GCA_903873045.1 uncultured Methylococcaceae bacterium
AACCACTTACCCATTTATTGTTGATGTTCAAGACGCTATTTTAGACAAGCTCAACTCAAGGGTAGTGATTCCCCTAACGCCGTTATCCAACCTCGTAAAATTCTACCCAAAAAATCTATGCCCGGAAATTACAATTGAAGGTAAGGAATACGCGCTACTTACCCATCAAATGGCAAGCGTATCAACGAGAGCTTTAAGCAATTGCGAAGGTTCTCTGGCTCATATCAGAACTGAAATTATTTCAGCGATCGACTTTCTGATTACAGGCATTTAACGAAAAACTAACCGTTTGCTGACCATTAAACTTCGAAAATACCAATAGATAGCTGCGCGTTGCCGGTTATGTAAACCGGGTAAATCGTAGAGCTTAGAGTGAAGGGCAGTTACGCGACAGAAAACCGCCAATCAAAACATAACGTTGATTATAGTCAGTCGAAGTTCTGGTGGATTGCCTATGGGCGAATTCACCTTACAGCTTTTAATTATCACATTGAAATATAATAATGAAAGGCCTGACCCCATAGTTTGTATTAATTATCACATTGAAATATAATAATGAAAGACCTGACCCCATAGTTTCATAATTTCATGACCCCATAGTTTCACTCCTTTGATGGTATTGTACATTGGAATGCACTTTACAAATCTACAGAGCGAGAAGGACGAGTCACAAAAAAAGCTTGATCGCATTGTCAACTATGCTAAGATGCTCTCTAGCGAAAATTCAGATGAACAAATTTTTGCAATGATGATGCTAAAAAGTGAAGAAGAATCATATCAAAAAGAAGTTCCATACGACCTAATTGCTTTCGCTGTGCCGCAATTAATAAATTTAGCTAAAGAGACCCCAGACATTGCTATTGCAAATCAGGCGAAACAGCTAGCAATCAATTTAAGTGAAAACACAAATTCAAACATTGCAGATTTTGTAAAAAATACTGTAGAGAAACAATCAGCTCGTATCTACTTTCATATTCAAGATGTGTCTCAGCAGCCAGAAGCCGATGATGATTCAACGAGAATACAAGACAAACTTGGTAAAGATTATGTTATTCCCATTATAAAACATGTTCATGTTGGACCAAAGAATACGGAATTACGCTATTTTCGACTGACTGATAAAGATGAGGCTATTCGGATACTAACAGTTTTGAAAGATTCTGGTATTGATGCGCAAATTCAATATGTAAAACGTCCCGAAATTGAGATTCGTCCAAGACATTTCGAGTTATGGTATGGAGCAGTTCCTAAGTAGCGCGTAGGCTGGGGTGAGCTTGCGAGCCCCACCGAACTAAGCAACCAAGTCTAACTCAACGTTCCAGCGGAGCTTCGCTACGCTCGCCCGCTGAACTTTGCGTTAGCCAGGGCAGGAAGGTTTGGTCGTATCGGCTTTTTGGCTTGGTCGCAGGCTTTAGGGCTTTCCTTTATAGTTGCGAGCGTTAGCTTCTGTTGTTCGTGGTTGCTTGCTTGATGCAGTGTTCAGTGCTGCGGCTTGTGGCTTTGGCTTTGCGTTTACCGCGTTCGCTCATTGTAGTGGTAACTAAGGGTTTGCAGTCCGTTTCTGTATCTCTGCCCTCGTCTAACACGACGCTCCAGCGCACCGCCGTGGACGCTTGGTCTTTGAATTTACGCTCAATGGACGGCGGACGCTGAGCTTTGCGTTAGGCTTCGTAAGGTTTTATTCGGGGTGGCTTGAGCATTTTTCGCTCGCTACCATCGTTAATGTATGGCAGCTTTTGGGCTGGTTGTTTTTACAAGCTTTGCCTAAGGCGTTAAGTCTGGTGTTTTGCCAGCGTGTTCGTTCTGCTCTTTCTCTTCGTGAGCTTTGCGTTGGTGGTGTTCTTGGCTGTTTCTGTGTTGCGGGGCAAGTTTGGACTTGGGGCTTTGTGGCGTTTGCCTAAGGCGTTAAGTTTGGTGTTTTGCCAGTGTGTCGGCTTCGCTCTGCTTCGGTGTGGGCATTGCGTCCGCTGGTGTTATTGGCTGTTTCCGTGTTGCGGGGCGGCTCAAGTGTGGGCTTGGCGTTGTTGTTGAACCACCAGGCTTTTTTAATAGCGGGTTGGCGTTGGGTGGTGGTGCTTAACTGTCACGCCTAACTCAACGTTCCAGCCGAGCTTCGCTACGCTGAACTTTGCGTTAGACATCGGTTTTGCGTACTATAAAGTTCGATTGAATACAATCTATAAAGAAGTATTATGGCTACAACGACAAATAGTGACACTTCTCTTCTTGAAAGCCTAATTAGGAGTACATATGACTCTTTAAAATATTCTTTTCAGATACTTATGATGTATTCAATGGTTACCGCAGCCCAAACATGCTATCCAACACTAGCAGAATCATTAAGCACTATTCCAAGCGTTTTTTTTGATATAAATCCAGACCAACTGAACAATCAACCAAAGATAAATTTAACCCCGACATTTTTGTTTATTATCGTGTTTGTCCCCTCGTTTACTCGGTTTCTTATTGGTGATTTACGCTACCTCGACTTATCTTATATAGATTTAACTTCTGTCGCAAAAAACAGTGGAATAGAATTATATCGTGAAGAAATTCGTAAACTTTCTGGCGGAAAAAGATTTTTTGATGTACTTATGCTTTTGACTCATGGTGTGCTTTTTATATTTCTTGGAAAGTCACTGGATAATATATCGCGTTGCGCTTCTATATATAGTCTTTTAATTTTAATTAATATTTTTTGGTTAGCATTTTCTGTAACTAGGGCTAAGAAATTCAAATATAACGAAAACAACTTAACTGGAATTGAAAGCATACTTATTCAATATAAAAGAAAAGATTGGGCTCCTCGATTTTGGATTATGAATAACTTAGCTTTCATTGTTTTACTAATTCTAGTAGCTCTTTTTTTTAAAGCCTTTCATCATGATCCTAATAACTTATTTTATTGGATTATTGTCGGCTTGGTAGGACTTAATAGCTTGCTTGATTTCAGATTCACATGGTTTTTTTATTTTCCAGACTACGAAGAAATTCTTCAACATAAAACTGAACCATTATACTCCCCTGATATTAAAGATGCGGTATCTAAGCTTTCTGCAGGGCAACCGCATATAAATTTTAGGCCAGGAAAACCACGTTCTCCCTGAATTTATCGTTCAAAGCGGCTTCAAAGCGTTTTTCTTAATGCTCATTTTAGACGGTTCCTTTTTTAGCATATTGATGCCGAGTTGACGGAAAATGTTAAAGTTTTCTGGCGCGTAACCCGTACGAATGCGCGATTCATCTTCTCTAAAAGTCACATCCAGCACCCAATGT
>CAIQND010000467.1 GCA_903873045.1 uncultured Methylococcaceae bacterium
TGATTAGTGCTCAACAAGTCCTGTATGGCTTCAGCACTACGAGCAATAACACCGAAGCGCATCGGTAATACCGTATGGTCTTCTGTCAAAGAGTGCAATACGGCCTGATGAGCACTGATATTACGCCTGTCGGGTCTCAATCGGGTGCTAAGTGTATCACTTACCACGGCTCTTAAGCCGTCTTGATCAATGGCGTAAACCGCTGCGGATTCAAGCCCAAGTATTTCGTATCTGGGTTTTAAGTCATCGGAAGCGCAGAGCGCATAAAGCACTTTAGCACTACTGCTTTTTGATTTATCGGTGCTCACAATGCTTTCCTTAATAAAATGCGCTTATCGCATGCCTGATGCATGCGATTCAAGCGCCGAAATTCTTCTAAATAAATTCGTCCCAAATCAGCAAGAATTTGTGACCTACCTGTCATGTTAACACAAGTACGGAAACTCTTCGTCATACGCATAGTACGAATATGAGAGATTGTATTGATTTTGTTCATAATGACAGCCTTAGTACTTGATTCGTAAGCCAGAAGACTTTTTATTTTCAGTCGACTCTGATTTCCCTTTATTGTAAACCATTTCACACGCTGCTGTTGCACTTGCGAGCAATAGTTCTTTTTCTTTATCAATTTCTGCTATACGTTTGTCAATCATGGCAACGCGTGATATAGCAACTTCACGTTCTCGTGTTCGCCGCCAGCGCTCTAACTCAAGAGCACCTACCTGAAAATAGTCACGATATACTTCATGATCACGACTCACTCGTCCTGAATGGGTTTTAATATCTGAAACTGTTCGAGGAGGACTTGTGATTATTGCCATGAGATTACTCTACTGCTTTTATTTTTGTAGATACGCTGATTGCCTCTGAACCCACTGGCGGACAAACTTTACGAATAGCACCATCAACCATATCATGGAATATCGAGCGACCTGCATGTTGTATTTTTGCAGTTTCCATGCTCAATACATCGTAGCAAATAGAATGAAATAAA
The DNA here is from genome assembly GCA_903873045.1 of uncultured Methylococcaceae bacterium. GTDB lineage: Bacteria > Pseudomonadota > Gammaproteobacteria > Methylococcales > Methylomonadaceae > Methylobacter_C. Next base: position 995 of record CAIQND010000467.1, read on the forward strand.
CTATCGCCATACCGCGCTTTCATTCCTTGTATATGTAAAATACGAGCAATAGCAATGCCAGCGCGTAATCCGTGCTTGGTTTCATGCTCGGAGCCATGTAACTCTCTGACTAGATCCACAACGTAGGTAGCTTCTTTTAATGCTAATCCAGAACGGGCATGAAGTATCTGTAGCTCAGTATCACGATCTGCGAAGCCAACATTGATAGTAATCATACGGTTCATCAATGCATCTTGTGTCTTATGCGTACCTGCGTATTCTTCCGGATTGGAGGTAAAAATAGCGCGAAAGGCCGGATGCACATCCATAAAGCCTTCTCCGGTACCGCGAGAACCTGGTAAGTTTAAAATACCTTCTGAGAACACCGATAACAGTACGTTATTGGTTTCTGCCTTGGAGCGGTTAAACTCATCATAAATCAACATGTCACCATTTCTGCAGGCCGTTGTTAAACGATTATCGACCCACATACGGCTCATATTTTCTTCAGTTTTTAATACCGAATGAATATAATTATCTACTAAGCTGCTTTTGCGATAACCAATGTCTTTACCTGTCAAATCGGATGTTACAAATTCTTCATTACCTTGCAGCAAGGTTACAGGACGACCCCATTGTGCTGCGAGATGAAATGCTAAAGTTGTTTTTCCTGTTCCCGATGGACCGGCAAAATGTACAGGATAGCCAGCATTTAAATAAACCAATGACCGATCTATAATCTCTTTTACATACGAAGTGACTACAAATTGATCACTTGCCTCTGGAATGATAAGGTCATCTTTTACTACATGTAAACTTGAATTTGTTTTGCTCTTAGTCATGAATGCTCCTGTGCCAAACGGCAGTTGTCTTTCCCGATAATAAGGGATAAATTATCAGGATTATCTTTAAAATGGTGATGAGAATGTTAAGCGCCTTTGGTTAACACCGCAAGCACTTAAATATAAAATGGTGGTCGAGTGATAATAAAAGTATTTTAAATCAATCGATTAAAGCTCATTTTACGGCACTACTTTTTTTTATAACTACTCAATTTAAAAATTGCTAAAAATAATGCATGCGCTTATGCCTAATCATTATCTTATAAGGCATTAAGTTATAATGTGTTTTAGCAAAAAAGCCTGAGTAATGGCTATAAGACTTTAAATGATAATGTAAAGGTCACTTACTTGACCTTTAGTGCCGTAGGCAACACTAAAGGTCTATGAAATAAACATAGGGTACTACATAACCCTTAATTTTTATCAAATTACTATTTATCTTTTTTTGCACCTGAGAAACTTTTAGAGGGTTTTTTAGGTGTTTTTATTGTATTGTCTTCGGACTTTGTAATATTGGAACTTGACGATGCCGGGATTGCTTGAGCAACGTCTGGTAGCGCCAATTTTTCACTGCTAGGACTTTCTTGTTGACTTGACTCATTTTTATCACTTCCTACTTTAGCCTCATCAACAAAATGAAGTGCTAAGCTAGGAGTGCTTTTTTTTTTTTATCTGTACCGAAAAAAACAGCGTGAGCACCCGCTCTGTCTTGTGATGCATTATTAATAAATGCTGTAACACTGCGACTATTCTCAGTAATAAAGTCTAACCTTTCTTTTGCACTTTGTTCAGCCATGTTTTTGTGTTCAACATTAAAGCTGTTTAATAAATCTAATGTATTTTTTGACACACTGTTAACAAAAGCGGCTCGTTCTTCACGTCCCTGCTTACTCAATGCTTGATGATTGCTATTGAAAGCACTTAATAAGCTATTGACGTCAGTCGCATTATTTTTGACAAATAATGCACGTGCGCTTGCATCTTGAAATCCATTGCTGGCTCGAGTTGCAGTAAAGTCAGAAATTTGAGATCTTACATTAAAAATTCTTGCATTTTGTTCAGACAAGCGACTTTCCCGAGTAATGTCAATATTACTACGCAATTGCGCCATATCATCTGTTAATTTTCCCATAGGTATTCTCCTTGGATTATCACTTTAAGAAAAACTCCAATTAATAATTTTGGAGTTGTTTAAAGCACCCAAGCTGTTAAATTAAAAAACAGCAGTTGGGCACTCTTACTTTTTTACTTAATTACGCTGGAGTAGCTGCGCTGGCGGTAAGGCCAATCGCTTCAGCATATTTCAAATAAGTTTCAACAGAAGCAATAACAACGCGTGCTTCTATAGATAACAATTCGATACCAACCAATGAAACTTTAACCCA
>CAIQND010000468.1 GCA_903873045.1 uncultured Methylococcaceae bacterium
CCGGAAAATATTGATAAGATGTTTTTCTGTAATTCAGGAACCGAAGCCTTGGAAGCTGCCATCAAATTTGCCCGTTACACCACCAAACGGACAAACATCGTTTTTTGTGAACATGGCTATCATGGTTTGACAATGGGCGCTCTGTCCTTATGTGGCGAAGAAATTTTCCGTGAAGGTTTTGGCCCGCTTTTGCCGGGTTGCAGTGCCATCCCGTTTAATGATCTTGTGGCGTTGGAAACAGCGTTAAGCAATAACGACGTTGCCGCCTTTATTGTCGAACCCATTCAGGGTAAGGGCGTTAACGTACCTGATGATAATTACCTGCCTGAAGTTGAGCGTTTATGTAAAAAATACGGCACTTTATTTGTTGCCGACGAAGTCCAAACCGGCATGGGACGTACCGGAAAATTTTGGGCAATCGATCACTGGAATGTTAAGCCGGATATGATTTGTATGGCTAAAGCCCTGTCCGGCGGTTTTGTACCGGTTGGTGCGGTGGCGATGACCCAGAAAGTGATGGATACCGTATTTAATCGAATGGATAGGGCGGTTGTCCATGGCTCAACTTTTGGTAAAAACAATTTGGCGATGGCCGCAGGCCTGGCAACTTTACATGTGCTGGAAGAGGAAAAGCTGGTAGAGAACAGTTTAAAAGTCGGTACAGATATTATTAACAGCCTGCAAGCCTTATCTGGAAAATATGAGTTTCTGAAAGAAGTGCGCGGTAAGGGCATGATGATTGCCATTGAGTTTCAGTCCCCTAAAAGCCTTAGGTTAAAGGCGGCTTGGGCCATGCTGGAAGCGGCCAATAAAGGTCTGTTCTGTCAAATGATTACCATCCCTTTATTTAAAGAACACCACATACTGACTCAAGTTGCAGGGCACGGTATGAACGTAATCAAACTGTTGCCACCCTTAACTCTCACGCCAAAAGATCGTGATCATATTGTCAGCGCCTTTGATAAAGCCATTGCCGATACCCACCAAATACCGGGTTCTATTTGGGAATTAGGCAAAAATTTGGCTGGTCATGCGTTAAAAAGTAAAAAAAGCAGCTGAGAGGATAGCCGTAATGAAAAAGCATGTTCAGTTAATCCTGTTATTACTGACTTTAGGTCAGGCGGAGTGGGTTGCCGCTCACGCCGTTGTGACTGATTATTCATTAAAAGCTACGCCCATTCACGCAAACCAACGCGACAAGGTGGAGCTTACTTTTAATTCCAAAATAGAGTTAAGTTTATCGCAAATTTTTTTAGTGCGTAAAGGCGATAAACATGAATTATTGCAAGCAGAAAACGGCACCAAGCAAGGGCAGATTATTATCCATATTCCACCGCTGGAAGCCGGTGATTATGCCATCCGATTTAAAATCTTCGCGGCTGACGGCCATTTAACGGAAGACGTTATTCATTTTTCAGTCTCTTAAGCAGGAGTAAGTAATGGCAGGTATAGCTGATTTTTTAGATTCCCTGATAGGCGGGTTTGATCTCATTTGTTATTCATTAACAATTGGCGGCCTGTTTTGGGGACTTTTCGTTTTGCGTCCGTGGAATAATAATAACGGCTACAACGCCGAACTGCTGCAAAGAACGATAGCACTAATCTACAAAGGCGGATTTTTATTGGCCGCAGCGCAACTTTTTAAAATAATTCTTAAAGTATGGTTAATGACTGCCGTTCTTGAGCGCTGGCCATTTCCTGAATTTGCAAGTACCACTCAATTTATTGGCGGCATTATACGCACGCTGTTGACGGTTTTTTTGGCGGGATATTGTTATCAGTATTTAAGCAAAAATCCTGCTTCCAAAGCACACTGGACAATGGCTGCCGTGGTGGCTTTACCCATGATTATCTCAGGTGCATGGCTGGTTCATGCCGCCGGACGCTTTGAAAATCAGTTTATACTTATGTCCCTGACCGTTATTCACCAGTTGGCTGCGGCTGCCTGGATCGGCGGGATTTTTCAACTGGTCAATCTTTGGCTGTTACGGAAAAACAATCAGGTCGCCGCCAAATTATGGCCGTTAATGCTACGTCGATTCTCCCGATTTGGCATCGCTTCGGTTGCCATGATTTTAGTCTCCGGCGTGCCTATTGCGTTGCAATACATTGACACCTGGAACGGTTTGGTTGGCACCGGCTATGGTAATTTATTAATGGTAAAAATAACCTTGTTGGCGATTGCCTTAGGCTTTGCCTGGTTAAATAAAAGTGCCGTGCTGGAATACGGCATTTCCGGTAATCCTTATGCGCTAAACAATTGCGTGCCTTATTACATTGAAGCGGAAACGTTTGTCTTAATCACTTTATTGTTTACTGCGGCCAGTCTGGCTTCGCAACCGCCAGCGATTGATATTTCCGCGCTGACAGCAAGCTGGCACGAAGTGTTAAATACGTTTAACCCACAAATTCCTCAAACCAGCTCACCTAGTCATGTCGCGCTGATAGCCGGTGAGGCGGGTCGGGTTGCCATCATTGATCAAGTTCCCTCAATGGCGGCAACCGAATGGTCAAATTATAATCACAACATCGCGGGCATTTTTTTGACCACGATGAGTTTTTTTGCCATGCTTTCTTATATAAAGCATTTGCCGTCTTTTTTCTCGGCGTTTGATAAGTATTTACCGTTAACCCGATACTGGCCTTTGGGCTTTGTGGGGCTGGGTATTTTTCTGTTTTTTCGTAGTGATGCCGAATCTTGGCCATTAGGCCCAATAAGTTTTTGGGATAGTACTTTTAATAATGGTGAAGTGTTACAACATAGGATTGCGACTTTACTGGTTTTTGTTCTGGGTCTTTTTGAACTGAGCGCCAGAATGACCAAAAATCCAAACAGTAAACTACCTTTCGTATTTCCTCTGCTGGCCGCTTTCGGCGGCTTAATGTTGCTGACCCATTCACATGTTGGGTTTCAAGCTAAAAGTGCATTTCTTATCCAGGTCGGACACACCACAATGGGCATTTTTTCGCTCATACTGGCATGCGGTCGTTGGCTGGAATTAAAACTGGACAGACCGGGCAAAGATTTTGCCGGTTTTATTTCTGTTGCCGCCCTGTTTCAGATTGGCATCATCTTGATGTTCTATCGTGAGCCCCTTTATTAATATGAATACATTATCTGATTACCCACTGCTTAATCATATCAACAGCCCCGCAGATGTCCGCAAGCTCAACAAGGATCAGTTAAAACCCTTGGCGAAAGAGCTGCGTGATTATTTAACCCATACCGTGAGCATTTCCGGTGGGCACTTTTCGGCAGGCTTGGGCACCGTTGAGTTAACC
>CAIQND010000469.1 GCA_903873045.1 uncultured Methylococcaceae bacterium
ATAAATCGCGTCTCTACGGAGATTAATTTATGGTTGATAGGTATAAGGTGATTTCTGCGAAAGAACTTACCCATTAGACGAATCCAATCGCTTGCTTAATTGGGAAAATTCTACTTTTAATGGGTAAAATATTCTCCGGAAAGCACCTTATTAGATAAATCCCCTCTCTGCCCCCACGCTTTTTTGGCTCTTCTGACTTTGGCGTGATCCATAAAGTTGTTAAAAAACAATATGATATAATCTATTAATCACTTGGCAGATTCTAAAATAATAACCACTTTTTCGTTTCTGTAATATACCTAACCGATTGTTTTATCTACGAATTAATAAATACCTCCCCTATTACAGCATTTTAGGTGCTAAAAAATGGTTACAGTGCATATCCTCAGATTTTAAAAATGTCTCATAACCATTTGATTTTTTTATATTACGTGATCACGCCAAAGTCAGAAGAGCCGCTTTTCTCTTCCCCTTTTTTCATAGGGGGAAGTGCATGCTTTCTCCTTAGAGTCGGTTCGATAATTGGATTTAAGCACGTACAAATAGAAAAGGATGCAGCAAACAAAACACTGTTGATCCTTGAAGTACATAATAAATCTCCTATACTTAAAAATAAGTAATTAGATGGCCATGTAGATAGCGATAATGCATAAATACAAGAAACTACATTCCTATATACATTTTTCAATTAACTTAGTTATTAAGTGCATATTACCAAGAGTTAGTCAGTATTTTTTTACTTACCATTATTTAAGATTTCGAGTGTGATAATAAATGATAATCAGTTTGGTAGCTAGAGTATTGGACGCTGCAAACAAAACACTGCTGATCCTTGAAGTACATAATAAATCTCCTATACTTAAAACCAAGTAATTAGATAGGCATGTAGATAGCGATAATACATAAATACAAGAAGCCACATTCCTATATACATTTTTCAGTTAGCTTAGTTATTAAGTGTATGTTACCAAGAGTTAGTCAGTATTTTTTTCACTTACCATTATTTAATATTTCGAGTGTGATAACACATAGTAATTAGTTTGGTAGCTGGAGTATTAGCGGATAATTATCTCTCGAAAGTGCCTTTTATAAAATAAATTTTTAAATATATACCACATCATAATTTAAATAAACGTTACGCCATTAATGATCCAATTAAAACTGACAGTGATACCTAAGCTGTCATGTTGAAACGGGCAATGCAATTTTTCATTCGATTTAAGGAAAGCTATCATGATTAAAATAGGTGTTATTGGCTACGGCTACTGGGGGCCAAACTTGGTGCGAAATTTTGCAGAAACACCGGGGATGAGTGTGGCAAGTGTGGCGGATCTTGATCCAAAAAAACTCGAAATCGTTCAGAAGCGCTATCCCGGTGTACAGACCACAAAGCGTTTTAAGGATTTGCTTGAGAATAAAGATATTGATGCCATTGCGATAGCAACTCCGGTTAGCACCCATTTTGAACTGGGAATGGCGGCTCTCAAAGCCGGCAAGCATTTATGGCTGGAAAAACCGATGGCAGAAACCTCTGAGCAGGCTCAAAAATTGGTTGATGAAGCGGCAAAGCGAAACCTCGTGCTGATCGTCGATCATACGTTTACCTATACAGGTGCTGTGCGCAGGATGGGCTATATGGTAAAGACGGGGGAACTTGGTGATATTCTTTACTACGATTCTACCCGAATCAACCTCGGTTTGTTCCAGCGTGATGTCAATGTGATCTCTGACTTGGCCGTCCATGATTTTTCTATTCTTGACTATCTGGTGGGCGAACAACCGGTGGCATTGTCTGCCGTGGGCATGAACCACTTTCCCCACACCCCGGAGAACTTGGCGTTCATCACACTGTTCTATGACTCAGGAATGATTGCGCATATCAATACGAACTGGCTGGCACCGGTAAAGGTACGTCAGATTCTTATCGGCGGTAGCAAGAAAATGATCATCTATGACGACGTGGAGCCGAGCGAAAAGATCAAGGTTTACGATAAGGGCATCAGTTTTACCGAGAACCCAAAGGAGATCTATGAAATGCGGGTTGGCTACCGCACCGGGGACATGTGGGCACCAAAACTGGACTTTACCGAAGCGTTACGCGTCGAAGGAGAACATTTTGTCGACTGTATCGAAAACAACAAGGCACCACTGACTGACGGTTTGCTGGGTCTACGCGTCGTAAAATTAATCGAGGCCGCGACCCGTTCAATGAATGAGCGAGGACGTTGTGTCGAACTTAATGGAAAACACATGCATAAAGGCATACACATGAATCAAGGCAGGGAAGTAGCATGATACCGTTTGTCGATCTCAAAGCTCAATACACAGGCATAAAAGATGAAGTTAATGCGGCTATCCTGAATGTATTGGAAACCTGTCAGTTTACCTTGGGAACCGAGGTAGCCGCGTTCGAAGACGAATTCGCCAGCTATTGTCAGGCTCAATACGGGATTGGTGTAAATACCGGAACCAGTGCTTTGCACCTTGCCCTGCTCGCGGCAGGAATTGGTGCCAATGATGAGGTAATTACCGTTCCCTTTACCTTTGTGGCAACGGTAGCGGCGATTTACTATACAGGAGCCAAACCGGTATTTGTGGACATTGATCCACGTACCTTCACGATCGACGTAAAGGCTATAGAAAGCGCCATCACCGACAAGACCAAAGCCATCATTCCCGTGCATCTTTACGGGCAACCTGCGGACATGGATCCTATTTTGGAAATCGCCAAGCGACATGGATTGGTGGTGATTGAAGATGCCGCCCAAGCCCACGGTGCGGAGTATAAAGGCAGACGAGTCGGCAGTATAGGTGACATGGGCTGTTTCAGTTTTTACCCGGGCAAGAATCTTGGCGCTTACGGTGAAGGCGGCATGGTAGTGACCAACAACGCCGAATATACCCGCACCATCCGTATGTTGCGTGACTGGGGTGCAGAGCAAAAATATCAGCATGTGCTCAAGGGCTACAACTATCGCCTGGAAGGCATTCAAGGTGCTGTGCTCAGAGTTAAACTGCGCCATCTGGATGCCTGGACTGAAGCACGGCGAACGGTCGCAGCATCTTACAACGAGTTGTTGGCTGATAGCGACGTGCAAACACCAGAAGCAATGCCTTATTCACGGCATGTGTATCATATCTATGCGATCCGAACGCAGCAGCGAAGTGAATGGCAACAAGCGTTACAAGCCAAAGGGATTCAAACCGGCATTCATTATCCGATTCCGGTGCATTTGCTGTCCGCTTATGCTGATTTGGGTTATACCCAAGGGGATTTTCCACATTCAGAGCAGGCAGCTGATGAAGTGCTTTCGTTGCCCATGTTTCCTGAGTTAAGCAGGGAGCAGTGTGAGGAAGTGAGTGAAGCTGTAATGATACTCGCAAACCAACAATTCGTAGAACTTATCTAAACTTTATACTTGGGGGGCAATAGTATAGAGGCCAGAATTAATTAAACGACATAACAAATACACGAGCTAAGAGTCAGTCTTTATTGACTGGAGGTCTATGTCGCTAAATTAACGAAGGTCTCTATAATGCTAATCATGAAATGAAACGTATCACGGCTGGTTCGTATACGGCCAGCTATTGATAATGCGGGAAGTCCAAGCGGCTAATTAAGTTCAATATGTACTTTTTACAAATTTTTTATTTGGATAATAAATGATTAAAGAATTTGAGTTTATTAATTTTTTCAGGGCAATTGCTGCCTTTTGGGTGCTTGCTGCTCATTGTATGATCTGGGGAGGGTGGTACGAAATTCCAATACCAGAACCCAAAAAAGCTGTCGATTTGTTCATGATGATATCCGGTTATCTAATGGCTGCAAATGCTTTTAGTAGAAATAGTTTTGAACCTCTATCCACCAAAAGAAATTGGTTGCGCTTTTGGTTAAGAAGGCTTTTTCGTCTTGCGCCTGCTTATTATATATCACTGGCACTGGCTGTCGTGATGAGCAGTTATTTCTTGGACGGGTATCAAGAATTGCAAAAATTGAATCCAGATAAGTGGCCAATTGGCGGTACCTACGATCTAAGAAGAATTGATTACAATTTCAAAAATGTGATTTTTCATCTTAGCTTTTTATTTGGCTTGCATCCGACCTACTCATTTTCTACTCTTTTGCCGGATTGGAGCTTGAGTCTTGAAATGCAGTTTTATTTTGTTTTTCCAGTTTTAATACTTCTGATGAATAAATTTGGATTTATTAAAATGGGGCTTGCAATTGGACTTTCCGCAATGATTGTTGCGGTTGGTATCCGAAAACTACTCCATATAAATTTTTACGAACCATCTTTTCTTTTTTTAAAATTACAATATTTTATTGCAGGAATTCTGGTGTTTAGAGTTTTGGGTGCCAACCTTAGTATACGTGTTCGTTTTGGGTTAGCAGCGTGTGCTATTCTTCTTGTATCCCTAGAATATCGAAACAGTAAAGAGCTTTTTGTTACACCACTTCTCTTGCTTTCCATGTTGGTTTTTGGGTGGTTGGAAGCGGCAAATCGAATGCCTGTTTGGATGCGATCTATTATTAGTTGCAGACTAACTCAATTTGCATCTGACACATCGTATGGTGTTTATTTGTGTCATGGTTTTTTTATTTCTGCTTCAGGTTTGATTATAGCCACCCAAACGGAACTGCTTGTACTTCCATCTCACTACCGTGTTCTCATTATGTTTTTATTTGTTTCTACCTGTGCTTACTTTACAGCGTATGCAATTTTTCGATTAATTGAACTGCCTGGAATACGTTTTGGCAAGCAAGTTATTCAAAAATTCTACCCGCTAAAGGGCATACAATAATTTTGTGGACTCAATGACTGAGATCCTTAATATCTATAACGACAGTATCCAGATAACTGACGAAAATAGGGAGCACTATCGACAATCAAATCACGCAGAATGAAATTTCGGATACTTTCAAGTCAGCCTGAATCCGCATAACTTTAATTCTGAATTAAAAAACCTATCTTTCTCCTGTTTAAAAGGGTCATTATGAAAATAATAAATAAGAAAATAAGCATGAGAACTATGTTAGCCCCAAATTTATGTCTATTCATTATGACAATTTTTTTTGGGTTTCCGCAATACGTGATTGCAACGCCTAGTCCTGTAGTTGCAATCCATGTTTCTGAGTTGACACAAGCTTTAGAAGCAATGCCTGCACAGTCACCAACACCTAAAGGATTAGGAACTTCGGGTAATGAATGGTGGTATACGTCATGGCACTATTTTGTGGCGTATGAATCATTGAAAGAAGCACTTCGCTCAGATGGGACACCGTTTGTTGTAGTGAGCGACGCAGATATTACGGCGGGCAATCTGCTGTTATCAGATGGATCGCCTCGTTACCCGATATTAATAAGCTTAGCTTCTGAAGCGATTAGCAATACTGAAATCCCAACTCTTCGTAATTACGTCAATGCAGGTGGTTTTCTTTTCGTTGGTTCATCTGCATTTACGCGTAACCCTGACGGGACTAGCCGAGGAGACTTTGCTTTGGCTAACGAGATGGGCGTTCACATGGTTAATCCTAGTCTTTTGAACTGGGGTTCAACTATGCAGCTTGAAAAAGTCTTTGACCACCGACTGGTATCCAACATTCCAATAGGACTACTCAACTGGCGCCTTCCGTCAAACGCTGACGAAATCCCATGGGGGATAGCGCCAAACTATACATATAATCGAAATCACTATGTTTGGCAGGTTAGTGTGACTGACGCTACTGTCCTTGCTCAAGAACCTTCAGATCCCCTGTTGGCTATTAAGTCGTATGGCAACGGACAGTTTATCTACCACAGTGTATCCCAGCCGATTTTGGGGCATGGTGCCTATGATTCGGGCATGTATAATTATCTTATCTTTCGAAATGCAATTGAATGGGCTTTCGAGTCTGCCAAACTTCCCATCATCAAACTCAGTCCGTGGC
>CAIQND010000470.1 GCA_903873045.1 uncultured Methylococcaceae bacterium
ATACTTGGGCCAGTTACCTTCTTTTTCAGCGTCACGATTGGCTTGCAACCAACGTTCAACCATTTCTTCAAGTTCTGCTCGGGGATATGCGGCCATTCTTTGTCTCTGTTACTCGTTAATTAAGTTAACAATAATTGCTTTGGTTGGGCAATATTTTTCGGCTTGTCGTGCTTTTTCCAGTAAATCCAACGCAGGATTTTCCTGTAAAACCGTTAGATTGCCCATCTCGTCTACCTGAAAAACCTCTGGCGCTTCCGCCATACAGGTTGCATGACCCTGACAAAGCTCCCTGTCGATTTTTATGTGAAAACCAGGGCCGGTTTTAAGGTTTTCTTGCACTTCAGTTAGCGTTGATTCAACAACCGTTGTCTTTACAGCCTTGCGTTTGATGTACCGCACACGGCAAGGCGATACGGGCTGCACGACCATTTGGGTAAAATCATCCTGATAATGATCTTTCTCGTCTACCAGTTCAAAGGTATAGCGACGTAATAAAATGCTAAAAATGGCTTTTAATTGCAACATAGCAAAAGCGTTGCCGGTGCATTTATGTTTGCCGCCGCCGAAGGCAATCCAGCTAAAAGGTAAGGCATCTTCCTGACGGGCTTCTGAATAACGATCCGGATCAAATTTTTCCGGATCAGGAAAAACCTCGGCTATCCGGTGAGAAACGCGTGGTGAGGCGCACACATATTTCCCGGCTTTAACCGTATAATCTTTAAAGTGAAAGTCTTTCATCACTTTTCGAATTAAAAAGATTAAAGGCGGATGCAAGCGTAACACTTCTTTAATAACATTTTCCAGTGCCGGTATTTCACGTAAAGACTGAAAAGTGACTTCGCCATCAGCACCAAACAATTCATCCAGTTCGTTCAACACGACCACCAACGCTTCCGGCCGACGCGCCAATTCCAGCAAAGTCCACGCGGCTGTTCCTGCTGTTGTATGATGCCCCGCGAAGATGGTACCAACTAACATACCTGTTATTTCATGTGCTGACAAGTGACTGCCGTCATCATATTTGGATTCAATCAATAATTGAAAGGCATCTTCGCTTTTTTCGGTCTTTAGCGCTCTTTTAGCAATAATTCCGGTCACCAGTTCTTGTAATCTGGCGCGTGCTTTATCACGGCGACGAAATACCGGCAAGGGCAAATAAGGAAACACAAACGCCAGCGGATTTACGCCTTTTTCAAGATCATGATAAATTTTTGCAAATTCTTCGTTCAGTTCATACCTAAATTCATCACCCAGCAGACAGTGACTGGAGGTATAAATAGTCAGCTCTTTCATAAACTCAAGCAAATCAATTTCGCCGGTATCGCCCCAACCGGCAATCATTTGCTCGACCTCTTGGACTATCACTTGCGCATAGCCACGCATCGGTTTATCGCGCAATACCGGCATGAGCATTTTAAGCTGTTGATCTTTTTTGTGCGGAGGCGCATCAAAAACCACGCCTTTACCAAAAATAGGCGTCATGATTTTATAGGCTTGACTTTGATCCAACTGCGCATCGGGCGCACGAAAAAAAGCTTCATTCGCTTCAGGGCCGGTCATTAACACCATTTTTTGATGAAACATTCGAAACTCACCGATTTCTCCCAGTGACTCCCTAAGGTTTACCATGTACAGAAAAGGATTTTTTCCGAATTTAAGCATGTGCCCTAAAAGCGGCAAGGCACCCGGCATTTTAGGTGGCTCTTTGACCGGAGAGGCAGTATTATCGGTATTCGTCGTATTCATAACCCTCGGTTAGCTCATTTTTTTTAAAGTTCAATAGATTCATTTGGTTACAATGGAGTGATGTGTTGTTTTTTAGCAAGCCAGCCAAAAATAATCATTAATAATCATGTTGTTATAAAAATGAGCGAACCAAGAGTCATAACTCAATCTATATAAGTAGTAACTCAAAAGTTCACTGACATTTTTAGGAAAATGTTATCGTGTTTGATTTGCCTATACTGGCTAATATTTCATATAGTCTCTCCTTTAAATTCTTAAACGAGGTATAGGCATCCACTCGTATTTTATTTTTCTCCAAACTATCTCAATGATATTCAGATCTGGCGAGTAAGGCGCAATATGGACAATGCATAGACCCAGTGTAACCGTTCACACCCCTAACCCAAAATTAAAAAACTATTGACTTAAAAATCATATATAGACTCACGGTTCGCTCAATTTTACACCCAGTTCATATTCAGATCGGCCTTTTTAAGCACAGGGGCGGTTAACGCCAATTTGTTTTGTTCATTGATGTCACTCATTGCAAATTTTTCAACCGTTTTTGTTGCATGGCAGTGGCTTGATCCAGCAATTCAATAGTTTCTGACCAGTACCCTTTGCACAACTCAACAAAGCGCTGTTTTTCAATGTTGGCCGGTAATTGCGCTAAATCGCCTATGTCTGCCAGATTTTCAACCGTATTTTGATAATCAGACAAACACTGCTTGTAGCGGTAACGATCTTCTTGTGGAACAACAATGGGCGGAAATCCTGATTTTAAAACGGGTAAATTAGCCAGCAAGCGGGTCATCCTGCCATTGCCATCAAAAAAAGGATGTATCGTGACAAAGCTCAAATGCAAATCCGCATAAGTGCACGCCGCTTCATCTTGGGTTTGAACCGTTGTAAGACTGTTATTTAAACGCGCTAGCCATTGCGACATCAAACCATCGGTTTTTTGTGGCGCAGGATACTCACGCCATTGTTACTTATTGTCTTTATCGGTATAGTTGGTAAAGTTGCTCTGCACTTTCCATTTTCCTACAGGCTGATAAATATCAAGCACTCGCTCAGTCAATACGGTTTCATGTAACTGAAAAAGATCTTGTTTAGTGATGTTTTCTGACGTACTTAATAAGCCATAAATGCGTTCAATGGCTTTTGCATGACCGAAAATTTCATTATGGTCTTGAAGCGGTTTACCCTGAATGGTTAACCCTTCTTCAAGAATAAAATCCGTTTCGCCTAACGTTAAACTGTTTCCTTCCAGTGACGTTGAATGATGCGTCCAGACATTACGGATTTGCGCTAACAGTATGTTTTTAATGTCTTCATCAAGCTGATCGTAAAAATATTGTTTATCGGACATAAGCCTATTCCCGCTGCAATTGTTGAGCTAATACACTTGGAGTCATAGCATAGTATTTGTAAATATTCACCTCCCCCTTTGAAAAACGGGGAGAGTAAAGCGAGGGGTCGAGGGGGATTTAACTTTAAACATTTCCTGATCTCGCAGTCCGGTATTCAATGCAAATATTCATACTGAGTTTCGGCTATCCACTTAAGGCGGGACATTTTTTGTAGGGGCAGGCTTTACGTCTGCCCTTTAATGCCATGATGTTAGCAGGGCAACCGCAAGGGATTGCCCCTACAAAACACTGATATCGTTACATAAAATGGCTATCTACGTAAGCCGGGACATTTTTTGTAGGGGCAGGCTTTACGTCTGCCCTTTAATGCCACGATGTTAGGAGGGCAACCGCAAGGGATTGCCCCTACAAAACAATGATATCGTTACATAAAATGGCTATCCACGTAAGCCGGGACAAGCAGCAAGGCTTAACTTTAAACATTCGTGTGGAAGACTATGCGAGCGTAGGCTTTGATGTAAGCCGGGACAAGCAGTAAGGCTTAACTTTAAACCCTTGTTATCCGTTCCTACCTAATTAATTAATCTGGGGCAATGGAATTATGTTGCCATGCCCGAAGCGGCAATTTTATAAGTTGCTCAAGTTATTTCGTGCTCGTTCCTAAGCCACTCTATATATTATTTTTAAGTAGACACACATGCACCACTTAGGAATGCTCATTGCCCCCTCTCCGTCCGGGAGAGGGTTGGGGTGAGGGGATATAAATGGTCATGTTATTTCATGCACGTTCCTTACGGCCCAACTGTTACTCGTTGCACCGGTGAAAACTCCCCGTTGGCATCGCCTTTATCCCACCAGCGCAGACGGTATTCACGGATTTCCGGGGCGCTGGCATTCAGCAAAGTGCGTTCATCATACCAAGGTTTTACCA
>CAIQND010000471.1 GCA_903873045.1 uncultured Methylococcaceae bacterium
AAAAAACAGTTTCTTGATCGTAATGCGGTAGTGAGTCTTGTGCGTAAATGGGGTGATACCAATGCCGATGGTATCTTGTCGCCCGAATGCCAAATCTTTTCAGATCCACATATAGAAGGTCTTATTGGCTATCGTCTTGAAGCTGCTAATGCAGTGGTCTTTGGCGATCCAGTCTGCGCCGAAGCAGACAAGCCGAATCTCGCCAAAGCATTTCAACAGTATTGCCGAATTCAGAAAATAGGGGTTATTTACCTCATTGTGTCAGAAGAATTTGCTAACTGGGCCGTCCAAAATCTCGATTCTGTTTTAATTGAATTCGCAGAAGAGTTTGTACTGAATCCCCTTAGTAATCCCGTTGATCACGCAGGATCAAAAGCCGGCATAGTCCGCAATAGAGTGAAACGTGCATTAAGGGAAGGGGCTTCGGTACAAGAATACTCTGGAGATAATCTTACTATTGAAAAGGCAATACAAGAAGTCGCAACGACATGGCAAAAGGAACGCCATGGGCCTCAAGTTTATTTAGCTGATTTTACCTTGTTTAACGATCGATTGGGTAAGCGTTGGTTCTATGCCAAACAAGGAGAAAAAATAGTTGGA
This sequence comes from uncultured Methylococcaceae bacterium, assembly GCA_903873045.1. Classification (GTDB taxonomy): domain Bacteria; phylum Pseudomonadota; class Gammaproteobacteria; order Methylococcales; family Methylomonadaceae; genus Methylobacter_C. The sequence continues at coordinate 601 of CAIQND010000471.1, forward strand.
ATAATAATGCTCAACGAGCTCCAAGTACATAATGGATGGCATCTAAACAATGTCATGATAACAAAAGATGCCCCTCATGGCATTTCAGAATTATTAGTCATTTCTACGCTTCAAGCTTTGGCAAAAGAAAATTGTCAATTCGTTATAATAGGTCCGGTTCCCGCGGAACAATTGGGCGAAATTAGTGGGTTAAGCCGGTTTTCTGAAACAGTCACTCGCAGGATTTATCAAATTGCAAAAAGAGTTTTTCATCTTGGTGGTCGCGACGTTTTCTGGAAAAAATTCCAGCCGGAAATTTATCCTTCCTATCTGTTATTTCCGGAAAATAATTTATCTTATGCCAGTATAAAATCACTTCTTAAAGCCCTAAATGCCCATGTTTAAAATCCCGTTCTCCCCATAAATAATGTCCTTATTAGCAAAGACCCTTAGTTAGAAACGGGTTAAAATTCAATTCGTAGCTTATAATAATTCGTTCCGGTTCGGCTTGAGTGGTGTTTATTCAGCCGATTTCTGCCCTTCCTTAAGGCTATTCCATGAAGAAATTAATTACGATTTTAACAACTATTTTCCTGACGGGTTGCAGTGTGTTTGGCATACGCACGGCAGATCAGCCCACTTATCAAGTGCTTAATGATTACGGGCATATCCAAATTAGACACTATCCTGCGCTGGTGGTCGCTGAAACGGAAGTTATTGCGGATTATAAAAACAGTAGTACTCAGGGCTTTCAACGCCTTGCCGGCTATATTTTTGGCAACAACCAAAAACAACAAAAAATGGCGATGACGGCACCCGTTATTCAAGAGCAAAAAGCTGAAACCCTGGCTATGACTGCACCGGTTATTCAACAAAAAATCGGAGATGTCTGGTTGATGGCTTTTGTACTTCCGAAGGGATATTCAGTTTTAACTGCGCCAGTGCCTAATGATCAAGAGGTCATCATTAAAGAGCTGCCCGAAAAAAAAGTCGCCGTTATTCAATATACTGGCAGCCTTTGTGAATCGGGTATTGAAGAAAATGCGGAGACCTTAAAAAGCTGGTTAAACCAACAGGGTTACAAAGTGCTTTCTTCCTCACGTTCTGCAGCTTATGATCCACCTTGGACACTGCCGTTTCTTCGGCGTAATGAAGTGCATATTGATATTGAATAATGTTGATTGACTTTATGTCGACGTAACCGATAAATTATGGCTCTTCTGAATTTGGCGTGATCACGTAATATCAAAAAATCAAATAGTTATGAGATATTTTTAAAATCTGAGGATATGCACTGTAACCATTTTTTAGTACCTAAAATGCTGTAACAGGGGGAGGTAATTATTAATTCGTATATAAAACAATCGGTTAGGTGTGTTACAAAAACGAAAAAGTGGTTATTATTTTAGAATCTGCCAAGTGATTAATAGGTTATATCATATTGTTTTTTAACAATTTTATTGATCACGCCAAAGTCAGAAGAGCCTAAATTATCTCATACATAACTGACGTAACTATTCAGTCCCTCTCTTTGAAAAAGAGGGGTTAGGGGAGATTTTATTAGATATAGATTGGCTTAAAAGTAAAGCAACATTAAGCTCCCTCTCCCTCCGGGAGAGGGCTGGGGTGAGGGTGATTGAATGTTGCTTTACTTCTACATGGCTCTATAAATCCCCCTCTTCCCCTCGCTTTGCTCTCCCCATTTTTCAAAGGAGGAGGTGAATAATTACCTTTTATAAGCTATTAACCCGATGATGCACTAATTTATAAAAAAAAACATGAGCTTGCGTTACCAAATCATAACTTCTCATTAGTTGCAGGTAGCTTATAAATCAATAATAGATGTTTTAATATAATCCGGTTTTGTTGCCGCGTAATTCAGGCAGCTATAAATAAAAAACTGTACACCAAAAATCATACTGGCTACCAACAGGTGAATGGGTTGGACAAAGGCCGGTACGCCGAGCCTGTCCAGACTGATGCCTGCCAGAATGGCAGTGATTACCAAGCCTGCAAGTGCCAGGCCGGTGCGAAATAGCAGGTTTTGTTTATCAAAAGATTGATATATTTTCCAGACTAACCACAAATTTGTAAAAAGAATGATTGATGAAAAAGACCGGTGTATATAAAAAATAATGGGAAAATCTTCGCGCCAGTATTGACGCTCAATGTGTTCGCGGGCAATAAAATCAACAGC
>CAIQND010000472.1 GCA_903873045.1 uncultured Methylococcaceae bacterium
AGAGCGTAACCCGACAAATCGTACTATCTGTGTCGGGTTACGGCTAGCGCCTAACCCGACCTACAGAGATTATTAGCATTTTTTTGATAAAAAAGTGTCAACTACTTTTGAGCTTCTATGAAGGATGCCGGATTTATCTAATAAAATCTCCCCTAACCCCTCTTTATCAAAGAGGGGGGACTGAATAATTACATTAACTTAATAATAAAGCATCAAAAGAGACCGTTCGCTGAGCGGAGTCGAAGCGAGTGGTCTGCTTCGACTCTGCTCAGCGAACGGCTTAGTCCCGCCTTAAGTAGATAGCCTGATGTTTTGACTTGCGCCCATACCATTAAAAGGGAGCTGCGACAATATGTCGCATTTTGATTTACAGACTCCTAATAGCCTCCAGGCGTTTTTTTAAACCGCCATTTTTTGTCTTTTGTTATTCATCGCTAATCAAAAGCGACACCTAATCCGCGCAACCCGCAGTAACCCATGGGTTCTTTCGCCAAATATTGCTGATGAAAATCTTCTGCATAATAAAAAATGTCAGCATGCATAATCTCTGTGGTTATTTGATTAAAACCTGCTTTCGTAAGCAAATGCTGGTAAATTTTTTTTGATGCAAGCGCCTCATCGAGTTGTTGCTGACTGTTGGTATAAATTCCGGATCGATATTGAGTCCCGCTGTCGTTACCTTGCCTCATGCCCTGAGTTGGATTATGGGATGTCCAGAACAGTTGAAGCAAGTCTTGGTACGTTATTAATAACGGATCATAAATAATTTTTACCACTTCGTTATGGCCGGTCAAGCCCGTGCATACTTCATCATAAGTCGGGTTGGGCGTATAACCACCGCTATAACCCACAGCGGTACTAAAAATGCCGGGTTGTTGCCAGAATTTTCGCTCAACGCCCCAAAAGCAACCCATGCCAAATACGGCCTGTTGCAAGTTAATCGAAAAAGGCGGTGCAATGGGGTTGCCCGTTACAACATGTTTATTGGTAATGCGCATTTCAGTCACTCTGCCAGGTAATGCTTGATCGAGTTCGGGCAGGGTAAGCTTTTTTAATGATAAAATCATAAATTATGGTATTTTGGTGAGCGAATTAAGCGAGTGTTACTTTTTATAGTACCGGAATTAATTATTATAACAAAGCAGTTACTGTTAACGAGAGAGTCATGAGAGAGCAAGATTTATTACGCCGTTTTTTATTTGAAGAATTGGGTGTCCGGGGTGAGTGGGTTAAATTAACCACCAGTTGGCAAGCGGCCAAGCAGCATCAGCAGGGCCCTTTAAATGCGCAACTTCAGTTAGGACAGGCGTTTGCGGCGGTGGTTATGCTGTCGGCAACCATCAAATTTAACGGTTCGATGATACTTCAGGCGCAAGGTGATGGTGACTTTAAAACCCTGGTTGTACAAGCAACGCATAATCAAAAGATACGCGGTTTGATCCGCAGCAATGACCACGTCCCTGAAGGCTCATTAGAAAACATGTTTGGGCAAGGACGACTGGTATTAACTATTGAGCCTGATGATGCCCAACCTTATCAAGGCATTGTACCGCTGCAAGGTAAAAATTTGGCAGACGCCTTGCAAACTTATTTTGAGCAATCCGAGCAACTTAAAACCCGGTTATGGCTGTTTGCCAATGAAACAGAGGCCGTAGGTTTATTATTACAGGAACTACCTACGCAAAATAAAGATAAGACGGATTGGGAACATATTGAGATACTGGCAAACACCGTCACCGAGCAGGAATTGCTGGAACTGGATTGTGAAGATTTGTTGTATCGATTGTTTAATGAAGAATTAGTCAGGCTGTTTGATGCCGAACCCGTTGAGTTTCGGTGCGCCTGTTCCAGATCACGAATAGAAAGAACACTACGAGCACTGGGCGAAGAGGAACTGGAAAGCATTTTGCAAGAGCAAGGTCGCATTGCAATAACGTGTGAATTTTGTGGTGAGCACTATCATTTTGACAAGATTGATGTAGATGCCTTATTATTTGCAGAAGGCATCGCCAATCCCTCTAAAACACGCCATTAATTACTCCGTAAAATGAAACGATTTTTTATATTAATACTGTCACTTTGGCAGCAACGCTTGAAACTTTATGTCGTTGCTGCCTTGGCAGGCGCCATTATTGGTGTTGTGGTGCTGGCTCCCAGCTACGATTATATCGATTCTAAAACCCGTACCGATAGTACCGCTTCGTCAATCGATTATATGTCGGGTCAGTTCAAAGAGCTGTTAAAAGGCAATGCGTTTCAAAACAGCATGATGCTGTTTTATGCAGAAATCGGTGCCATGCTGGGTTTATTAACCATTGGTCTATACAGCTTTTTACATAGGCGTTTATTGCGTATTGAGCTGTTAAAAATGGAACTGGATAAGGATATACCTTTAATTATTCGGCAAGGCGAAGGGCCTTTACTGGAATTTAAATCATCTTTTCGATGGGACTTGGAGCAATCATGCATCAACCGGCAACTTGAAAGCGTGGTATTAAAGTCTTTGGCAGGCTTTCTCAATAGCCATCATGGGGGAACGTTACTGATTGGGGTGGCAGATGATGGTCGGATTGTTGGCTTGGAAAACGATTTCAAGACGCTTAAAAAGCAAAATCAGGATGGCTTTGAACAGACACTGATGACAGCGATAGCCGCTAATCTTGGTGCCGATTTATGCACACATATTAGTATCTTGTTTCATGTCATAGAGACTAATACTATTTGTCGACTGATTGTTTTACCCTCCGATAGGCCGGTATTTTTAAACCAGGGAAACGCGCCCAAACTATTTCTCAGAACGGGGGGTGGAACGCGGGATTTAAACATCCAGGAGGCGCTGGAGTTTGCGCCCATCCGCTGGAAAAGAACCCATTAGCTAATGCGTCACGATTTTTTATTCACCACGAAGGCACGAAGAGCTCGAAGAAGAAAAAATAACTTCGTGTTCTTGTAGTCGAGTAGATCGGGTTAGTGCCTGTGTCGGGTTTCGGCTAGCGCCTAACCCGACAAAACTCCAGCCGCAGTATTAAATTATTACGATGCTTAACTTAATGACTAACCTGGGCAATCCAGTCTTGCAAGTTGTAATAATTGGTAATACGAGCCACTTTGTTATCACGGATTTCAAAAAATGCACCGGCGGGTAAGTGATATTTTTGTCCTTTTGCTGCTGGCAGACCTTCATCTGTTTTAATATATTCACCCAATACCACAAATTCAGCAGCGGCGCGTTTGCCATCAGCTGTCGCCATAATG
>CAIQND010000473.1 GCA_903873045.1 uncultured Methylococcaceae bacterium
CAATGATGCGCTGTCGATTTTTACCACCAGTGATGTTATTAAAGCGTTTCAGGATTTTGTTGGTCAATTGGAATTTGATAAAGACATCGGTGAAGCCAAAGCCTATCAAGCCATAGGCAAAATGAAATCCAACATCGAAGCCTCGCGCTTGCTGGTTCGGATGATTATTGCCATTGCCTCGTCTGATGGTCTTTTTGATAATGATGAAAAAAAGATAGCCATCAAAATAGCCAAAGAATTAGCAATTAATCCGGCTGAATTTGAATTGTAAGTAGGTCATAGAAATACATAAAAAACTTTTGTAACAATTACCGCTCATTTGCAGATTACAACGCGCTTAATCTGTGAATGAGTGCAAGCCCCACCGAAAATGTGTTGATTTTTAGTTGGAGCTGACCGCCAGCTCACGACCCATTGCGGACTGCTACGTTTCGACCGTCAGTGACCGCAGTTGAATGGATAGCTGCCTGACAGTTTAGCTATATATGCTTGATTGCAAGACCTGACCCCAACTTTACCAACTTTACTGGGGATCCACTAAAATGCCTAAAGACCCGGCTTGAAAGGCCAAGTGCAAATTTTTGTTAACGGCCTCTGGGGATTCAGGATTAATTGCATCTTCTGAAAACAGGGTTTCTAAGCGCAGTTTGCCGTCAGACTGTTTTTCGGTAAGCCAGAGAAAATATTGCCAAGAAATCCTATGGAAATCACAGTTATTCGGCTTGTCAGGAAAAACTTCAGGCTGGGGTTCCGGGATAGTTTTTCCGGAAAACCAACTAGAATCCACCGCACATGGGCCATTTTCAGAAGATGCAGCGAAAGCCGAATTGACGCCGGCCAAACATAACGCCAGCGCAGTGAGCGCCCCCCAACTTTTTATAATCGTCATATTTTATCTCCTTTGTCGTGTCATAAAAATGCATTTACCACGAGGATACACTGTGCAATAACTAAACTGATATTGTTGAATTTCCTATTCTTCCGACATTGCCCGGCCGCAGCATAGTTTTCGTTCCGTGATTATAGCGCTTATCCGCCGCGTTACTCACCAGATCACCGTAGCCGCGTCGTCCGCTTTTGTCCAGAAAAATTTACAAATAGCTGGAGGGGCGTTATTGAATAAATCAAAATTTGGGCCTGGTTCAAAAAAGGCGAATTTTGGGTAACAAAGACAATAGGAGACCAGCCCTCATTTTCATGAGGGTAACGGTTTGACGGAAAAGTCTAAAAATTTTAGGCGGAAACAGGCGGTCGCCGGAACAACGCAAAGCCGAGTAGCTCAAGCCAATGCGGGTGTGGCTTTCCTGTCATAAGTTCCGTAGGGCTTTTGCCTACGCGTTCAGGCCGCTCGCTGCGCATGAAGACACGGTGGTTTAGGAAGAATCGCAGTAGATCCAGATAGCCCTGACCCAGATTACGGCGCAGGAAAAAGTAGTTGCGCAGACGGCCGTTGAGGTTTTCAACCAAAGAACTGCTCCGGTGGGTATCGTCCATCGTGTTGACGACAGCCTCCAGTACAACATAGAACTTTGATGTAAGCTGCCGATTCAGATAATCTCGGCGCTGCCAGTAGGCTTGTGAGGTTTTGGATTTACGCTGCAGCAGGCAAATGGCACGGACAAGGTAGTCCGAAACCTGAAATTGTTGCGCAATCCCGGCGAGCTTTGTATCAAGCACCTTGGCAAAACCGAGTAACTTGTCGCGTTGCCGCTCAAGGGCGACGCGCACAGGACGGATTCTGGCTGGATCCAGGTGCTCCCGGGATTTCAGTTCGTTAACGATGAAATCAAAGAGTTCCCGACGATCCTCAAAACAGGGTCCCGCCAGCGCCAGGATGTCCCGCTCCAGCCAGACGACCAGGGTTTTGACATCCTTGGCCAGTTTCAACGCACAAGCTTCAGCGTTACGCGCTTTCACTAATTTCGAGGAAAGGCTGTTTCCCTGTCCTTTAAGCTTGGCCTTGGCCATGCGCTGTTCGAGCTGTTTCCTACGGGTGGTGGAACCTTTGGCTAGACGTTCCAGAAGATTGGCCAACGTTTCGCATTGGTGCTGAATGTGGAACACATCGCCATGACACGGAATGTCACCCAAGGCGGCCCGGTGCCCGGCACGTAATCCAGTGGCGGCATCGGCGATGGTATAGGCGGGGTTCAGACCTTGGGCCTTGGCATCCAACAGGTGTACGCCCCAGGTTGTTTCGTCACGTTGTTCCGCTTCGGACAGGAGATAGCAATACGTTGAAGTCGCATCGACACCTGCCAGTACCGGCTGATTTCCCTGAAAGATTTCATCCAGCAGCCCCACTTGAATGGCCGAAAAATCCTGGGAACCATTGATCTGGGTGGCTTGATTGGAAGTAACCACCAGCAGGTTATGAATGGTTCCCAAGCTGATGGAGGTGTCGAACAATGCTGCCAAGAGTTGTATAACCCCGCGATAGGAGCTGTGACAGATCAAAACCAAGCTCAGCACCAACTGATTGAGCCAGGCCGCTGTGACTGGGAGATAAAAGAGCACGTCAGAGGCATCCTCGGCAGGCGAAAATGCTTGGTTCAGTGCGGCATCGGCTTTGTGTTTTTGTTGGTAGATGAACTTACGGCTGACTTTCTCTTGGACAGCAAGTCTGCTAATCGGTGCGCGTCTCGCCAGAGACTGAATGGCGATTTGCTTACGGGCATCTGAGGGTAATTGGGCTGCGACGGAATGGAGTGAAGGCATCGGTATCGAAATAAAAGTTAAATCCGCCAGTATTCCTGACAAAGAAACCTTCTTCAATACTAATCAACAACAAAAACTGTTACCCTGTTTTGAACCAGGCCCGGACATAGAAAAAAACAGCGTAAAGAATAATATCTTTTGGAAAATGAGCGCCTTTAAAACTGATCATCGGTTCATCCAATCACTAAAAATACAAATTATCCCTCGATCTGAAAAATTTTGCGACAGAACCAAATGACACCCATCCCCTCAAATATGCTGTGCTCAGCATATTCGAGGGGATGGGCATAAATAGCCAATATTGAGGTTGCACCCTGCAAAACTTTTTGGTAATATCAAGTGCAAATAGGGCGTTTGTTTTTCTTATACTCGAACCTCGTATCGATCTAAACACTTAATTCACCTGGGAGAAATGAAATATGAACAAGAAAGTGAGTGAAAAAAAGCCAAGCGAAGTAAAACCTGATCCAACTAGGAGGCTGTCCGACAACAAGTCAGGGCTGGAAGCAATTCTACTGTTATCCGGAAAATTTTAAATTTCCAGATGAGTCTGCTTTAAAAATAACTCATAAACTATGCTGCTAATGGGTTATTCATCCCTTTTAACGGG
>CAIQND010000474.1 GCA_903873045.1 uncultured Methylococcaceae bacterium
CCGTCAAGGTAATGGGGTTAACGTTTAAAAACCCTGTCGGCCTCGCCGCCGGTATGGATAAAAACGGTGATTACATTGCAGCACTGTCGGCATTAGGTTTTGGTTTTATCGAAATCGGTACGGTGACACCTCGCCCGCAACCGGGCAATCCCAAACCACGATTGTTTAGGCTGCCTGAACATCAGGCGATTATCAATCGCATGGGCTTTAATAACTTAGGCATTGAGCACTTACTTAAACAAATAAAACAATGCCATTGCCCAGGTATTATAGGTATTAATATCGGAAAAAATTTCGATACGCCCATTGAAAATGCAGTAGACGATTATTTAATCGGTTTACGCAAGGCTTATACGTCTGCCAGTTACATTACCATTAATATTTCTTCACCCAACACCAAAAATCTACGTCAGTTACAGCAAGGCGAAGAAATAAAAGCCTTGATTGCCACGCTAAAAGAAGAGCAACTTAAGCTGCAACAAGAGCACGGTAACTATGTCCCTTTAGCCGTAAAAATAGCCCCCGATCTAACGGATGATGAAATTACCCATATTGCCGGATTGTTACTGGAATTTGAAATAGACGGTGTCATTGCCACCAATACCACTATCGCCAGAGACAAGATTGCCGACCATCCGCTTGCCCAGGAAGCCGGTGGCTTAAGTGGTGCGCCCGTTAAACACCAAGCCACCCATGTTGTGCGTGGCTTGGCGGCTGAATGCCTAGGAAAAATCGCGATTATTGCGGCAGGCGGTATTTTAAGCGCCGAAGATGCACAGGAAAAATTACAGGCTGGCGCAAGTTTGGTACAAATTTACAGCGGCATGATTTATCGTGGACCGCAGTTAATAGAAGATATTGTTAAGTCTTTGTAAGACAGGTTGCACAAAGGCCAGCTTAACAAGACATAACATTCGTTTTTTGTAAGGTGGGCATCGCTTTTCTGTCTACCTTGTTGGCGCTTATTGACAGGCCGGAATGCAAACATAGGCTACACACTTAAGATGGTACAAGTAATGAATGTCGGCAATAAGATACAATGATTGCAATCGAAATCAGGGCAACCGCAAGGGATTGCCCCTACGGTAAATTATACCGTAGGGGCAGGGTTCACCCCTGCCCATCAATACGATAACAATCAAAATCAGGATAATTTGTCTGTAACTAAAGGGTACGGAATGTCCCGTCTAAAGTGGGTAGCCCAAACTTAAAAGGTGTCAGGCACGTTACTGCCATTAAGTTAAGCGTGTGGAGACGATAAAGCGGAAACTTATTTATTGCGAGTTGCCTAAGCAAATCGTTCAATCATCTTATCTGCCTGCTCGGCAAATTCTTCCAGATTACCTTTTTTTACTTTGTCGACTGGAATAACCAGCGCCGTGCTCAAATCAATATAAATATAAACATACCGCTTACCGTATTCCACCCGTACCAAATCAGCCCACGCCATTTTATTTTTACCGCTGGGTGATTTCTCCAACAGATAATTGGGATTGGCAGGGTCTATGCTTAACGTATAAGTACCGAATAAATTAATTTTTTCTTTAGCGGTATAGTTTTTAAGAATTTGTCGTCGCAAATCCAGCATCATTATTTTAGGTGATAACACCGCCCACAAAACTGCCATGCCAAGGATGTAACCCGATGATTTCATATCACCATAATAAAAATAATAAAAGCCGCCGATAAGCCCCATGATACCGGGCACTATCCAACGATTTTTCTTTATGTTGTGTTGTATCTCGTCATTTCTCATGAACTGTATTTCATTAAAATGAATTAAATCTTCTTCACCAAACTCGTATTCTATTTCAAACATTTTCTTAATCTTATTGAGGTTTAAAAAATTCTCGCAAGACCTGCCGGGTTTTAAAGTCCGATAGGTAAAATCCTGCGATGATGTACTAATGCATTTTTATTTTGGCATAAACACTGCGCCTAAAGGCATTGGAAAGCGTCAACATGGCCGTTCTAAAATAACCATGAATAGCCACCTGATGCATTTTATAAAGGGACAAATAAACCACTTTGGCAATAAAGC
>CAIQND010000475.1 GCA_903873045.1 uncultured Methylococcaceae bacterium
ATTACTAAAGGTAATAAAATTTGCCAATAAACCACCGTCAGCATTTTTAACCGGAAAATATTTTTGATTGGTTTGCATGGTGGTAATTAACACTTCTGCGGGCAAATCGAGAAAACGCGCATCAAAACACCCGGTAATGGGCACCGGCCATTCATTTAAAGCCGCAATCTCTTCCAGCAAATCGTCTTCTATGTAAGCGATGCCGTTGACCGCTGATGCAGCAGCTTGCGCGGCTTGACGGATTAGCGTCTTTCTTTGTTCAAAATCAGCAATCACTTTACCTTGGGTATACAAAACATCTTGATAGTCTTCAGGATTACCAAGGGTTAGTTTTTGTGGCGCATGAAAACGATGCCCCTGCGTTGTCGCACCGGTTTGTAGTCCTAAAATGTCCGTATTGATAACACTATTACCGTAAAGCAATACCGCCCAATGGACGGGTCTTACAAATTCTGTATTAAAATTGCCCCAGCGCATCCGTTTGGCTATGGGTAAGCCGGCAATACTTTGACGAATAATATCGGGGATTAAAGCTTCCGTTGCCTGTCCTTTAATCGCTTGGGTAAAACTGAGCCATTCGCCTTTGTCCGTTTTCAAGCGTTCCAGGTGCTCAAAGGTCGTACCACAACTGACAGCAAAACCCAACGCCGCTTTGCTGGGCGTACCGTCTGCCGCAAAAGCCGCTTGTATCGCAGGCCCCCGTTTTTCAACGGTTTTATCCGGTTGTGCGGTCGACAAATTTTCAATAAAAACGGCCAAGCGTCTGGGTGTCGCGTAAGCTTTGCTGGCGGTAAACGTCAATTCGGCAGCTTGCAAGCCCTGAACAATTCCGTCCAGCAAGGCATTACTTAATTTAAGTAACGTTTTGGGGGGAAGCTCTTCTGATCCTAATTCAAAAAGTAAATTCTGTTTTTCTATCACGATAATCTCTTAATTTTTAAGACGGTTTAGTTGGTCGCAAGCATGATGCAAAGAAGCTGGTGCATTTTCCGGCAACCCGTTAATGCAAATTTCATTTTTTAATTTTTTGGCAAGTACACTAGCATCTACATTTGGATATTGATCTTTATAACTAATAATCTTTCCATCACTACCTTTTTTAGTTTCAACTTCAATAGTGTTCGTAGCAATATAGTGAAACCAGGATTCAATATTACGGATTGGAACAAATAGCAATATTTTTTCGTCCTCTTGCCGCGTTGCTTGATTCAGCTGATATTTTTCTTCATCCAACACCCTATCAAATGAGCGTAATCGCTCGTTAAGCGTTTTTTCATCTGCATCTATCATTGCCACTAACATAATATTTTGATTAGCGTATTTTCGATAAGAGATAGCTGCCTGAGAGTAAAGTTTTAATACCGTATCGTTATTATATGATGGAAGCCTTATGATTCTTTTATCTGCGCCCAATAGTTTTAAATAGGCACAAATAAAATCATATTGAGCTATATCTTCACACAATACGGTAATGCGATAACCTTTTAGATCAATCGCCGCCATAGAGCCAGCCTGTTTCGATTAACTGGGCCATTGGTAATCCGTCATCATCCTGTTTAGTGATTTTTTCTATGCGCGTATGATTATCCTGTCTTGAAAACCAATAACCTGAATAAGTAGCCAAAAAATTGATTAAACTGGGATGATGTGAAATCAATAAGGCTTGTATATTTCTTTCTTTGCATTGTTCGCGTAGCTCATTTAACCACGGTTGAATTTCAGGCAAGGCTAAAAAGTTTTCGGGTTCATCAATGCAAATAAGAGAATTTTCGGGGGCGCAATAAACCAAGGCGTAAAGCGCGATCAATACTTTTTGACCTTCTGAAAGTTCGTTAAAGTAATAACTGATAATGTCTTTTTTATTAGCTTTATTTTCAAAGTCTACCTGCAATACTTTGGCTTGTCCTGCCTGCTCTATTCTAAAAAAATCAAAACCAGGAAGAATGTCACGCATCGCTTTTTCAAATGTTGATACGCCTCTTCTATTCTTTTCGTTCAGATGTGCAAACCATTCCGCATAATTTGAGAAGTCTGTTTTTATCTCTGCATTAGCTTTGTTAATAGTAGAAGCCATTTCATAAGGGTTAATGCGAACTATAAGCAGGCTATGTATATATTGTAAAAATTCTGATTCATAAAGATTACGATTTATACCAGAACGTGAATCATCAAATGGAGGCTGTGCTTTATCTTCAAGCAGAATAGCTTTTCTTTCCTTAGATTCAATAATCATTTCATTATTAAGGTATAAAGATTCTTCTTTAATTCTAAAGTCATGCAATTGATACTCAACTGCCAACAAATATTTATAATGAGCAGTCCCGATTACAACATCTAATTCAAAACGTATACAATCCCTATACATTAACCAACGAGGTTTGTCGCTTTTATCAAATACATTTGCAACCTTCTCTTCATCAACAATTACTCTACGTAATTTAGTTAAAACCTCAAAAACCGTCGATTTACCCGACCCATTCGCGCCTAAAAAAAGACTAATGTCCTTATCAAAGTTAATTTCAAAATTAACCAGACATTTGTAATTATGAACATAAAGTCTTTTTAACATGGGCGTTAAACCGTTTGATTATTCTGGCACATCGGAAAACCCAGTGATTCGCGGCGAGCATAATAGGCTTCGGCGACGGCTCTGGATAAAGTACGGACTCTTAGAATATAGCGTTGTCGCTCGGTTACTGAAATAGCATGACGC
>CAIQND010000476.1 GCA_903873045.1 uncultured Methylococcaceae bacterium
CGATACCCAAGGCATTATCTTAAGCACTGATCCCCTGGACATTATCAACGATCCGGAGATTGATATCGTTCTGGAATTGATTGGTGGAGCAGGGCTTGTTAAAGATATGGTCTTAAAAGCCATCGCCAACGGCAAGCACGTTGTAACGGCCAACAAATCCCTGATTGCTTTGCACGGTAACGAGATTTTTGCCAAAGCCAGTGAAAAAGGTGTCATTGTCGCTTTTGAAGCTGCGGTTGCCGGCGGTATTCCCATCATAAAAGCCTTACGCGAAGGCTTGAGTGGTAACGAAATTGAATGGTTGGCCGGCATTATCAACGGCACCGGTAATTTTATACTGACCGAAATGCGCGATAAAGGCCGGGATTTTTATGACGTGTTGGCCGAAGCGCAAGCCCTTGGTTATGCGGAAGCTGATCCGACTTTTGATGTCGAAGGCATTGATGCCGGACACAAACTAACCATCCTGGCTTCAATTGCTTTTGGTATTCCGTTACAGTTTGATAAGGTTTATACCGAAGGCATTACCCAAATAACCCGCCTTGATGTCGAGTATGCCGAACAATTGGGTTACCGAATCAAGCATTTAGGTATTGCCAGAAAAACAGCCGAAGGCATTGAATTAAGAGTGCATCCCACCTTAATTCCCGAACGCAGGTTGATTGCCAATGTCAACGGCGTCATGAATGCTGTGTTGGTCAAAGGCGATGCCGTGGGCCCGACGCTTTATTACGGCGCGGGTGCCGGTGCAGAACCCACCGCCTCCGCCGTGGTTGCGGATGTAATAGATGTCGTTAGAGCGTTAACCAGTGACCCTGAAAACCGCGTACCGCATTTGGCTTTTCAGGCGGATTCCTTGGCTGATATTCCTGTTGTAACGGCTGACCGATTTAAAACATCGTATTATTTACGCCTGACTGCAGAAGATAAACCGGGTGTCTTAGCCGATGTCACCCGAATACTGGCAGACCATCACATCAGTATTGAAGCCATCATCCAAAAAGAACCAATAGGCAATGAAACCGCCATACCAATTATTTTGCTGACACAAATCACGTTGGAAAAAGAAATGAATGCTGCGATTGCTGAAATCGAAGCCCTTCAAACCGTTACCGGAAAAGTTAATCGCATCCGCTTGGAAACTTTGAAATAAATAAACATCATGACTACACAAAAACATTACACCGGATTAATTGAGCGTTACAGAGACCGTCTGCCGGTCAGTGCAACAACGCGTATCATCAGCTTAAATGAAGGCAGAACACCGCTGATTCAATTGCAAAACATACCCCGAATGATCGGTAAAGACGTTGATATTTATGTCAAGTTTGAAGGTTTAAATCCAACCGGCTCCTTTAAAGACCGTGGCATGACCATGGCGGTTACCAAAGCTGTTGAAGAAGGCAGTGAGGCCATTATCTGCGCCTCAACCGGTAATACTTCAGCCGCCGCTGCCGCTTATGCGGCACGAGCCGGTATTAAAGCGTTTGTGTTGATTCCTGACGGTAAAATTGCTCTGGGTAAACTGGCGCAAACCTTAATGTATAACGCCACCATTATTCAGATTGACGGCAACTTTGACAAAGGCATGGCACTGGTTAAAGAAGTGGCTAATCACGCCCCCGTCACCATTGTTAACTCCATTAACCCGTTCAGAATTGAAGGCCAAAAAACGGCCGCCTTTGAAATTGTCGATGAACTGGGTTTTGCCCCGGACTATCACTGCCTGCCTGTCGGTAATGCCGGTAATATCACCGCCTATTGGAAAGGCTACAATGAGTATGCCACCGAGCGGGTTTGCTCTAATCGTCCGGTGATGTGTGGCTATCAAGCCGCTGGCGCAGCACCTTTCGTCGCAGGCATGATGATTGATAACCCTGAAACTGTCGCTACCGCCATTCGTATCGGTCATCCACAATCTTGGGATTTTGCCTGGGCGGCTCAAAAAGAATCCGGCGGCTGGTTTGACAAATTTACCGATGAACAAATTTTGGCTACACAAAAAATGTTGTCGCAATATGAAGGTGTATTTTGCGAACCCGCCTCAGCGGCTTCCTTAGCGGGCGCTTTGCAAGATATAGTTTCAGGCAAAATCCCTGAAGGCAGCAAAATTGTTTGTACCTTAACCGGTAATGGTATTAAAGACCCCGAAATAGCCATGCAACAATGCGCCGATGCCAAACCGGTAACTATTGATGCCAGCTTGGATGCGGTTAAACGGGCGATATTGGATTGTTTGTAATATGCATTTAAACACTGGAATAATAATCTCAAAAAAAATTAAAGATAATACAATTATTAGTTTCAAAATTGCGATTCTTTAAGATTTTTTGTAAGAGTAAAGGATTTATAAAGTATGAATTTGAAATTAGAAAATATAGGGATGATACGCCATGCAGATATTAGACTAGATGGTTTGACTGTTATCGCTGGAGAAAACGATACGGGTAAAAGCACCGTAGGAAAGCTTATATTTTCTTTGATTAAAGCATTTAACCGTTATGAGCAGGATTTGAATGAAAGTAAATCAGATAAAGCTTTTAATATAATTGAAAAAGTTTATTTTCAGTTACGCAAAGAATATGATTTTAAGGAGAATGCGGAAATTAAAGTTGCATTTTTTCCACCTGAATTTTTAAGGGAATTAAAAAGGACTGAAGATCCAATTGATCTGATTAACGATAAAATCATTCTTTTAGAAAAAATAGATGCCTTCGATGTTATTGAAAACGTTCTGCTTATAAAAAATATATACTTGGAAAATGAAAGTAAAGAATTAACTATTAAAAGGGCTTTAGCGAAGGCTTTTATTTCTGAATTTTATTTTGAATTGACTCCAAAAAATTCCGATCTAGTGTCTAATATTAGTCTTTCAGAAGGATCAAATAAAATTTTTGATATTTCTATAGAGCATGACAAAGTTAAGTCCTTAGGGCTTTATGATGATGTGTTTTTTAATGATGTTACTTTTATAGAAACGCCTATTTTTTTACAAATGTACGAGTTAATTCGTTCAGCTACAACTTTATTTGAAATGATAGAGGATAGGAGTGATAGGGTATTTAGATTAGGCCGTTCTAAAGTAGCATTACATGTAAAGGACTTAATTTCTAAATTGGAAAATGCTCAATATTTTTCAATTCAACAGGAGAGCTTATTTGAAGGTAAGTTAGATAGCTTACTAGCTGATATTACAAAAATAACAAAAGGATCAGGATTTTCCTTCGAAAAAAAAGATAAAGACTTCTACTTTAATAAAAATGAAAATACGAAATTTAAATCGATTAACACGGCAACCGGCTTAAAAGCATTTGGTATTATTCAATTGTTAATTCAGGCAAATATGCTTAATGAAAGGACTTTGCTTATTATTGACGAACCCGAAATTCATCTACATCCGAAGTGGCAAGTGGAATATGCCAAATTGATAGTAACTTTGGTAAAAAATAATATTCCAGTTTTATTGACTTCACATAGTCCAGAAATAATACAAGCTCTAAGTACTTTCAGCGAAGAATTTGGAGTGAAAGATAGAACTGCCTATTATCTTACAGAGAGTGATGGAGTAGTTTCTGAGATAAATGATGTTAGCGAAGACATTAACAAAATATTCATTAAATTAGCCGAGCCATTACATAACTTGGTTTGGGATTAATAGGCATGCTTGAAAGATTAATGGCATTTGGAATTAGTAAAAATTTTTTTGATGTTATGCCATTAGGGGAGTTGGAAAAGAGTTGTTGTTCTAATTCAAAAATAAAGGTTATTGATTATGACAAAACTAAAGAATTAGTATCCAGTATAGCAAAGATACAACAACCTAAATCGGCAGATGCACTAAAAATATTACCTGATTTAAACCGTATAGATTTCATAGAATTAAAGGGGTTTGAAAAGTATATTCAGCACAATAAAGATAAGCCGGATATTAATAAGGAAGTAAGCAATCAGGTTGAAAAGTTTGGCTTGACTGATAAAATAAGAGATAGCTTGTTCGTTTTGGCCTTTCTGACAAAACTGAAAGAATTTGAGTGTAAAAAATTTGAACGCGAACAATATCAAGAAGCCAAAAAAAATTATATTAACCATTGGTGCTAGTTGATTTGTGGAGGTAATGAGCAAAAGCTATAATAATAAGTGTTTGACTAAAATGCTTTTATTACGGAGACCCAGCTCATGACCACAGATGACTTTATCATTGATTTGTTTTGCCGAATAGACGACAAAATGAAAAATACGCCTAATCATAGCCAATCCGCTTTTTTGCCGAGTGAATTAGTTACGATGGGCATGCTTTTTTCCATTAAAGGC
>CAIQND010000477.1 GCA_903873045.1 uncultured Methylococcaceae bacterium
GGGGACTGGTTGATTGCATTTCCTTTGTGGTAATGGAAACAACAGCAACGAATCACGTTTTAGCATTTGACCAACACTTTACTCAGGCTGGCTTTATCGTGTTGGAGAATTAGGCTATGATGCATAACGCAGTGATGCAAGGCAGCGGAGTTGAATGGATTGGAGCGATTCCGCAAGGATGGAAAATAAGAATTATAAAAAGGGAATTTGATATTAAGTTAGGCAAAATGTTACAGCCCTTTCAAAAAACGGAACTAGACACCGAAGAGTATTATTTAAAAACATCCAATGTCTATTGGGATGGGGTTGAAATTAACGATATTAAAAAAATGTGGTTTTCACCTTTGGACAAACTTAATACTGAACTTCAATACAATGATTTGCTGGTTTGTGAAGGTGGTGATGTTGGTCGTTCAGCGTTGTGGAAAGAAGAGATAACACCTTGCTATATTCAAAACGCAATTAATAGAGTCAGGCCGATTCATCATTGTTCGACAAAGTTTTTATACTATTGGCTATTTCTCTTAAAACATACTGGCTACATTGATGCAATGGTTAGTCGAATCACCATAGCTCATTTAACAGCGGAAAAGCTGGAACGTCTTATATTTTTATCACCACCTATTCTTGAACAACAAGCCATTGCCCAGTATTTAGAGCTACGTTGCGGCAAGCTGGATGCGATTATTGCTATCAAACAGCAACAAATAAAAGCACTGGATGCTTTGCGCCAGTCGATTATTTTTCATGCAGTGACTAAAGGTCTGGATGATTTCGTACCTTTAATCGATTCGGGCGTGGAATGGTTGGGTGAAATTCCACAAGGGTGGAAAGTTAAAATTATTAAAAGGGAATTTGGTGTAAAGCTGGGAAAAATGTTACAGCCGCTTCAAAAATCCGAATTAGATTCAGAGGAGTATTACTTAAAAACCTCCAATATTTATTGGGAAGGAGTTGATATTGCCAACATAAATAAAATGTGGTTTTCACCCTTGGATAAATTAAATACTGAACTCCAATTGAATGATTTGCTTGTTTGTGAGGGTGGCGATGTTGGTCGTTCAACGTTGTGGAAAGAAGAAATAACGCCTTGCTATATCCAAAATGCAATCAATAGAGTTCGACCGATTCACCATTGTTCGACAAAGTTTTTATACTATTGGCTATTTCTCTTAAAACATACTGGCTACATTGATGCAATGGTTAGTCGAATAACGATAGCGCATCTAACCGCAGAAAAGCTAGAGCGGCTTATTTTTTTATTGCCGCCATCTTCAGACCAACAGCGTATAGCCGATCACCTAGACCAAGAAACCCAACGCCTAAACGCATTAAAAGAAAATCTGAGTCAACAAATCCGCACCCTCCAAGCCTATAAAAAAGCGTTAATCTACGAATGCGTAACCGGTAAAAAAAGAATCAATGCCGATGTTTTAAATGCTGGTTAAATGGTTAAAAAAGGTTTACATTAGCCTCTGTTTTTTTAATATTGTAAACTTGGTGGGGCTTCTATGATTGGCGAACGTCTACAACGAGCACGTAAAGGGGCTGGTTTGGCCTTGCGGGCAGTAGCCGAGCAGGCGGAATTAAGCCATACAACGGTAAGCAAGTTTGAAAAAGAGCAGCAAAAGCCGTCATCCGCGCAGTTGATTAAATTGGCAAAAATTTTAGGGGTGCGCACTGAGTATTTTTTTCGCCCGCAATCCCTAAAAATTGAGGGCATTGAATACCGTAAAAAAAGCACCTTATCACAAAAAAGCCTCGATAAAATTCAGGCGGATATTTTTGATCAAGCTGAACGCTGGCATGAGTTGTTAAGCTTA
>CAIQND010000478.1 GCA_903873045.1 uncultured Methylococcaceae bacterium
TCGGGTTACGGCTAGCGCCTAACCCGACCTACAGAGATTATTAGCATTTTTTTTGATAAAAAAGTGTCAACTACTTTTGAGCTTCTATGAAGGATGCCAATTTTTTAATGACCTTTGTAGGCGGGTATAAAATTAATACCATAAGAAGGGCCACTGTATGAGCTGCCTGGTTTCAATCCGTTCCAATGTGGTAACGTAAACCCCTCTATTTATAGTAGTTGTGGGATGTTATGGAGTCTTGTGATATGAAAGAGTGGATATTATCCTAGAAATTAAAGTGGATTGCCTTTATATTGTAAGTATGAAGCTAAAGATGCAAACAGAAGGCTTAAAATAAGTAATTATTCAGTTCACCTCTTTAACAAAGAGGGGTTAGGGGAAATTTTATTAGATAAATCCCCCTCAATCCCCCTTTTTCAAAGGGGGAGGTGAATGTTTACTAAAATAAGCATTTTTTTAGCGGTTCCTAACTTAAATTAAGAGTATATAGATGAAAGTTTTTCAAATAGTGTTTCTGGTTGTTTTGATTATTCCTTTTGCAGAAATTTATTTACTGCTGCAAGTGGGGAGTATAATTGGCGCTTTTCCGACTATTTTTTTAGTGGTGTTTACAGCGGCATTGGGTGCTTGGCTGTTAAGGCAGCAAGGTTTTTCAACGTTCCGGCGCTTTCAGGAAAATTTGGCGCAAGGCGTGATACCGGCTTATGAAATGATTGAAGGTCCGATTATTCTGCTGGGTGGTCTGTTATTGTTAACCCCCGGCTTTATTACCGATGTGCTGGGTTTTGCGTGTTTAATTCCGCCCTTACGCAAGAAAATTGCCCAGTATGTGATTGAAAGTCGCCTTGTTCAGGCTGGCGGGCCTTTTCAGCAAGGAAAAGCCGCTGAAAAAAATGTATTGGAAGGTGAATTTCACAAAGACTAGTGAATCAGGTGCTTAGGTACAAGGCACAAGGGTTAATTTTTTAAACCTTGAACCTTGAACCTTAAGTCTTTTTTTAGCTGTTGGTAGCGCTATCGTCGGTTGCACCGGTATTTTTGTTTAGCCCTGAGTATGCGGGGCACCAGCCTGAAAATCCGGTTGCAGCAAGCGCCATACCAATCACTAATAACGCAATGGAGGCGGTAAAAATTGAAATGGCAATTAACGCGGCACCACTGTACAAGCGGTATTTCTTTTCTTTCTCGCCAACATTATGTTCAAATTTAATCATACGTTTAAAATCAAAACTCATCTTAATCCCCTTCTGGTTAATTGTTATTATTAAAGTGATGGCTTGTTTAGCCATTATAATTTCGAACAATATACACAGCTCTAAAAATTGTGCAAGTGATAACACATGGATATTACAAAAATTATAGACTCTCTCAATGATGCCCAGCGTCAGGCCGTTACTGCACCGTCTCAAGCCATGCTGATATTGGCAGGGGCGGGCAGTGGAAAAACCCGGGTATTAGTGCATCGTATCGCCTGGCAGATGCAGGTAGAAGGCGTGTCGGCGCAAGGTATTTTGGCGGTAACGTTTACCAATAAAGCTGCACGGGAAATGCGTGGAAGAATTGAGGATTTACTTCAAGTCCCTGCTCATACGATGTGGATAGGCACTTTTCACGGAATAGCGCATCGCCTGTTAAGACGGCACGCAAAAGAGGCTAAATTACCGGAGACTTTTCAGGTCATGGATTCCGGTGATCAGTTAAGAGTGATTAAGCGGCTGTTAAAAACACTTAATTTTGACGAGTCCAAGTGGCCGCCACGGGAAGTGCAATGGCATATCAATGCACAAAAAGATGAAGGCATCAGGGCGCGGCATACCGTCGAGACCGGCGATATTTATCAACGGCAAATGTTAAGGCTATATCGGGCTTATGAGGAGCTTTGTGACCGCTCCGGTTTGGTGGATTTTGCCGAGTTACTGTTACGTGCGCATGAATTATTACGCGACAACGAGGACTTGCTGGCCTTTTATCAACAGCGTTTCAGACAAGTTCATGTGGATGAGTTTCAGGATACCAACACGATTCAATATGCCTGGTTGCGCCTGTTGACGGAGGGTCGGGACAACCTGTTTGTGGTCGGTGACGATGATCAGTCTATTTACGGCTGGCGGGGTGCCAAAATTGAAAATATCTACAACTTTCAAAAACACTACCCCAATCATCAAGTCATTAAACTGGAACAGAATTATCGCTCCACAGGCACCATTCTTAAAGCGGCCAACAAGATTATTGCCAATAATGCCGGACGCATGGGCAAAGAGTTATGGACTAATGCCGGTGAGGGCGACTTGATTTCTTTGTACACGGCTTTTAATGAGCAGGATGAAGCTTATTTTGTAGTCGAACGCATTAGAGCCTGGATCAATGAAGCACGGCCTGCCGTGAGCGGAGTCGAACGGTTGCGCAGTGATGCCGCCATTTTATATCGTTCCAACGCTCAATCCCGTCAGTTTGAAGAAAAGCTGATGGCCACTGGTACACCTTATCGTGTTTATGGTGGATTGCGCTTTTTTGACCGGGCTGAAATTAAAAATGCCTTGGCGTATTTGCGGCTTATGTCCAATCGCCATGATGACGCCTCCTTTGAGCGGGTTATTAACACGCCAACGCGGGGCATAGGCGCTAAAGCCATCGACGATATACGGTGTATAGCCCGTGATCAGAGTATTTCATTATGGGCAGCCGCTATTGTACTGATTAATCAGCGAACCATGACGGCACGCGCAACCAATGCTTTAATTGGCTTTTTGGAACTGATTAAAGCATTGGCTAAAGACGCGGAAGAGCTGGAGCTTTATGAAAAGGTTAAACTGGTTGTTGAAAAATGCGGACTGGTTGAGCTTTATCAAAAAGAAAAAATGGATAAGGGTGAGGAAAAAATAGAAAACCTTGAGGAATTAGTCAACGCCGCGCGGCTTTTTGATTTTGATCAGGACAATGAAGAAAGCCTGGGTGAGTTGGATATGTTCCTGGCACATGCGGCCTTGGAGTCGGGTGATAGTCAGGCAGATGATTTTGATGACTGTGTGCAACTCATGACTATCCATTCAGCGAAAGGCCTGGAGTTTAAACTGGTTTTTCTGGTAGGTATGGAAGAGGGTTTATTTCCGTCACAACAATCTGTTGATGATGTGGCTCGATTGGAAGAAGAGCGCAGGCTTTGTTATGTGGGTATGACCCGAGCTATGCAGCAACTTTATCTGACTTATGCGGAATCCAGACGCTTATACGGACGTGAAAGTTATCCCAGGCCGTCCCGATTTTTGCGCGAGATTCCTGCCGAGTTTATTCAGGAAGTGAGGATGCGTGCCACCATCAGTCGTCCGGTTACCGCAGTAAAGCCGAAAGCCGCATCACTACAGACAGCAGGAAGCTATAAGCTTGGCCAAGGTGTCAGTCATGCCAAATTCGGTGAAGGTGTGGTTTTGCAATTGGAAGGGTCTGGCGCACAGGAACGGGTGCAGATTAACTTTAAACAAGTCGGCGTTAAATGGTTAATGCTGGCCTACGCCAATTTAGAGGTCGTGTAAGGATAAAAACTTGGGCGGGTCAGTGTCAGGTGTAGGCCGGAATAAGACTTTTTGAGCGCAAGCGAGTTGAGCGTTTCCGGCATCCGCTCCGAGTGTGCCGGAAACACCACCACGCGCTACGCTTGGGTGGTCTTATTCCGGCCTACATCTATTGTTTGTTATCGCTGAAATCCCTGAAATAAAGTATTAAAAACTTGAAGATTGAGTGTAAGGCTAACTACTTGGGTGGGTGATGGTGTCAGTTAATATTAGATAGAGAAGTCGGGTTAGGTTTTAATTAACCCGACAACTATTGAGATGGTGTTAACCGTCAACAGCATGAGCGATTCTGCACCCGGCTTATAATCCGGGTACAGAATCAACGTAATTACTCAGTCCCCCTCTTTGAAAAAGAGGGGTTAGGGGAGATTTTATTAGATAAATCCCCCTCAATCCCCCTTTTACAAAGGGGGAGGTGAATAATTACGAATCAACCCAAATTAAGGCGTTAAGCCTTGTCCAATGACAATTATTTTTAACGCATTAGTGCCGCCTTCTATACCGGTCAAATCACCTTTAGTGATAATAAATTTATCACCATCTTTTGCTTTGTGCCATTTTCTAAGCTCTTTAACAATGCTGCGATTAACTTCAGCATGATCATTATTGCCTTGAAGCTCAAAATACATAGGAAAAACACCCCGATAAAGGGTCACTTTACCCAGCGTTTTTTCTTGGTTGCTAAAGGCAAAAATAGGCATTCCAGAACTGATTCTGGACATCCACAGGGGAGTTGAACCAGACTCTGTTAACGCTACAATGCCTTTGATATTGGCATGGTTGGCCATATACATGACGGACATGGCAATGGCTTCATCATCACGTTCAAAGTGTTTAACATTGACGCGGTGATCAGATTGACGAACACTGCGTTGCTTTTCTGCTTCTATACAAATCCGATGCATGGCTTCAACCGCTTTTACCGGATAATTTCCGGACGCTGTTTCCGCTGACAACATAATGGCATCAGTCCCGTCATAAACGGCGTTGGCAACATCGAACACTTCAGCCCGGGTAGGGATTGGGTTTTCGATCATGGACTCCATCATTTGGGTTGCGGTAATGGCAACACGATTGAGTTCCCGCGAGCGTTTAATCAGTAATTTTTGTACAGCAGGCAAATTGGCATCGCCAATTTCAACACCCAGATCGCCACGCGCCACCATCACGGCATCAGATGCCAAAATGATTTCGTCCATAACATCCGGAACTATCGCTTCTGCGCGTTCAACTTTAGAAACAATACCGGCATAACAACCTTCAGCAACCAGTAAACGGCGTGCTTCATTAAGATCTTCAGCGCAACGTGGAAAAGATACGGCCACATAATCGCACTGCATCAGGGCGATAGTTTTGATATCTTCCTTGTCTTTTTCAGTTAATGCCGCCGCAGAAAGTCCGCCACCCATCAGGTTAATACCTTTATTATTGGATAGAGCGCCACCGACAACAACGGTACAGTTAACTCGCATGTTAACCACATCAATCACATCCAACACAATGCGACCGTCATCCAGTAACAGGCGGCTTCCCGGTACGACTTCCAGAGCCAAAGGTTCGTAAGTAATACCCACTTGAGTATTATCGCCTTGAGTTGGGTCAAAATTAATGTCTAGTGCAAAATCCTGACCTTCATTTAAAATGACCTTGGTATCTTTAAAGCGGGCGATACGTATTTTAGGGCCTTGTAAATCAGCCAGAATACCTACGCGCCGTCCGGTTTTTTTGCTGAGCGCACGAACCGCATCAGCTCTGTCGAGGTGATCTTGAGCAGAACCATGAGAAAAGTTCATCCGGACAACGTCAATACCCGCCTTGAATAAGCCTTCAAGTACACCGGGCTTATCAGTTGCAGGGCCGAGTGTGGCTAAAATTTTGGTTCTTCTTAACATTAATTAAATCCGTTATTTGGCGTTTACAAAAGCGATTGTGGTATCCAGCATACGATTTGAGAAACCCCATTCGTTATCATACCAGGACAATACTTTTACCAAACGACCGCCCAATACTTTAGTCAGCGGTGCTTCGTAAATAGAGGAGGCAGGGTTATGATTAAAGTCAATGGAAACCAGCGGTCTTTCATTGATATCAAGAATACCTTTTAATGCGCCATTAGAGGCAGCTGTCAAAATTTCGTTAATTTCTGCTACACTCGTATCTCTGGCGGCATGAAAAGTTAAATCAACAACAGACACATTGATAGTCGGTACGCGCATGGCAAAACCATCCAGTTTTCCGGCCAATTCAGGCAATACCAAACCAACAGCTGCTGCTGCACCGGTTTTGGTAGGAATCATGGATTGAGTTGCTGAACGGGCACGGCGTAAATCGGGGTGATAGACGTCAGTCAGAACCTGATCATTGGTATATGAATGGATGGTGGTCATTAAACCGCTTTCAATGCCGATAGCGTCGTTTAAAGGCTTTACAATCGGTGCCAGACAGTTGGTTGTGCATGAAGCGTTAGAAATAACGGTATCAGACGCTTTCAAGGTGTCGTGGTTTACGCCAAATACGATGGTGCCGTCAACATCATCACCGCCGGGCGCTGAAATAATGACTTTTTTTGCGCCGGCAGTAATGTGTGCTGATGCTTTAGCTTTGCTGGTGAAAAAACCGGTACATTCATGAACAACGTCAACACCCAGCTCAGCCCAAGGCAGTTTTGACGGATCTCTTTCAGAGAAAACCCGGATTTTATCGCCATTGATAACAATGAAGTCGCCATCGACAGTGACTTCAAAAGGAAATTTTCCATGCACAGAGTCATATTGTGTCAGGTGAGCATTAGTGTTGCTGTCACATAAGTCATTGATTGCAACTATTTGAATTTCATTGGTACGGCCTGATTCATATAATGCACGGACGATATTTCGTCCAATACGACCATAACCATTGATTGCAACTTTAATTGGCATTGAGTATCTCCAGAGTAATTGGGTTAAAAATATTAAAACGGGTGGGTCGAAGTTTGTTAAACAGCATAACTATACCAAAATAGTGGGTGTTTAGTCTATGGATGATCAATACGCACTTACAAAGTAACCTGCCGGTAATAATAA
>CAIQND010000479.1 GCA_903873045.1 uncultured Methylococcaceae bacterium
ATGCGCCATATTGATCACGCCCATCTGGCCAAAAATAATCGCGAGTCCCAGCGCCATCAGTAGCAATACACTAAACAGGCTTAATCCGGAAAAGCCTTGCATCACCATAATGTTGCCTACTTCATCCATCGTATATCCAAACATAACCAGCCTCCAGCCAACTGACTTCACACAAAAAATCTACCTTTAAATCACCCTGACCGCCCAAGATAAAAGGCGGTCAGGGTTTTTTATATGGGCGTTAATGCTTATTGATAACCTTTTGGAAATGGATCCGGAGCAATCAAGCCCGACTCATAAACCAAATCAGCTTGACCATCCTTACGCCATTGACCAATGCGTAACTTGCTTAACAAATGGTGGTTTGCATCAACCTTGACATAGCCTTCAGGCGCTGTAGTCAACTCATAACCCGGCAATGCGACAACCGCCTTGTCCACGTCAAAACTGCCGGCACGCTCAACAGCCGCTTTCCATAACCATGGCCCCAAATAAGCCGCTTGTGTTACGTCACCCATTACCGCATTTTCGCCATAAGCTTTCTTGAACTCTGCCACAAATTTTTCGTTGTTGGGATTCTTCAAGCTTTGGAAATACTTCATTGCTGAATAAAAACCTTCCAGGTTTTCACCGCCAATACCCAGCACTTCATCTTCGGTGACTGAAATAGTCAGCATGGTTTGTTTTTTGGAATTTAGACCGGCTGCATTCAATTGCTTAAACCAGGCGACGTTACTGCCACCCACCACAGCCGCATAAATGACGTCAGGTTTCTTTAACTTGATTTTATTAATGACCGAACCAAACTGGGTATCGCCTAAAGCGACATATTCTTCGCCAACAACCTTACCACCCAAATGTTGCTCAATATGTTTACGGGCAATTTTCATGGAAGTGCGCGGCCAAATATAATCCGAACCAATCAGGTAAAAAGTTTTGGCTTTTTTCTCTTTCGCTATCCAATCCAATCCTGCAAGAATTTGCTGGGTCGCTTCCTGTCCGGTATAAAACACATTTTTAGATTGTTCCAGACCTTCATAGAAAGTAGGGTAAAACAATAAACCGTTATCTTTTTCAAAGACCGGCAGTGCCGCCTTGCGTGAGGCTGATGTCCAGCAACCAAAGACAGCGGCCACTTTGTCGTTTTCCAGCAGTTTCTTGGATTTTTCCGCAAACGTAGGCCAGTCACTGGCACCATCTTCCTGAATAACCTCAATCTTTCTGCCCAGCACGCCACCCATTTCATTAATCTGGGCAATCGCCAGTTTTTCAGCCTGAATGGAACCCGTCTCACTAATGGCCATGGTGCCGGTGGCCGAATGAAGAATCCCTACGGTTACCGTTGTATCGGTAACCGCAAGACCTGTTGTATTGACTGCCGCCGTTGGAAAATCGGCGGCAACCGCACTGCCCGCACCCATGGAAAGACCCAGGGCAAGAGATACACCTACCAGAACAGATGCCTTTTTCATAAATTGACGTCTATCAGAACTACTCATCAGATTCTCCTAATTAAAAAAATAAAACATTCATATATTTGTTCAAAACAGCATAAATCACTTCACAAACCACTATTAAGTCTCTTCCTCCAACGTTTACCAACACCCTAATGGCTTAGCATCCAGGGTCTTGCGGTTTTTTTAGTTTGCATCTGAAAAACAGCCACCTGATTTCCTGACTGAATCGCCTGATCCTTTTTAGTATCCGATTTATCGATACCCGAATGACACGTATGTCCACCTGAACACCCACAACTGGAACGACGCATTGTGCCTGGCTCATGGGCTGATTTTTCATTGCGCTCATGGGCTACACGCTGTTCTTTACCCAATAGTGCAAAATGGGGCGCAGAAATCACCCGTTCACACGCAGCGCCACAGTTTCCGCAAACACTCGGCATACTGAATTCACTCATCTTTCTGATGGCAGAAAAGGTGCCGCAGTCATCACATAGATATTCATATAAAGGCATGACTAAACTCCATTTATAAATTTCTAAAATTAACTCGTCTTTGCCATATCGGTGCTGCTGGTGATAATCTTCTTTGGCCCGTCCGCATTGGGTTTCAAATCAAAATCAAATATTTCCGTTGGCAACCAAAGTGTCGCGCAGGCATTGGGTATATCGACAACGCCACTGATATGGCCTTCGACCGGTGCAGTCCCTAAAATTGAAAGTGCTTGCGCTCCGCTGTAACCAAATTTTTTGAGATACTCAATCGCGTTTAAACAAGCCTGACGATAAGCGACATGCACATCCAGATAGTGCTGTGTACCTTTCTCGTCAACAGAAATCCCTTCAAAAATAAGGTAATCACGATAAGAAGGCGTTAGTGGACTGGGCTGAAAGATTGGATTTTTGATGCCGTACTTCTTGACGCCGTCTTTTATCAGGCTTACTTTAATATCCAGGTAGCCCGCCATTTCAATGGCACCGCAGAAGGTAATTTCACCATCGCCTTGAGAAAAATGCAGATCCCCCATGGAAAGTCCGCCGTCTTTTACATAGACCGGGAAAAATACTTTGGAGCCTTTGGTAAGATTTTTAATATCACAGTTACCCCCATGCTCACGAGGCGGCACGGTTCGGGCACCTTCTGCCGCCGCCACTTTGGCCGCATCGCCTGTCAGCTTGCCCATCACGGCAGACTGGGGATTTGGCGGTAACGCCAAGGCCGGAACGCGATCAGGATCCGTAGCAATAAGCTCGGCTTCCCGCTTATTCCAAGTTTCCAGCAGTTCTCTTGACGGCAAACAGCCAATCAAGCCGGGATGCATAATACCGGCAAACCTTACATTGGGGACATGCCTGGACGTTGTGTAAATACCGTGAAAATCCCAAATTGACTTACGTGCTTCGGGATAATGATCGGTTAAGAAACCTCCGCCATTTTCCTTTGAAAACAAGCCGTTAAAGCCCCATTGGGAATCATCAAAAGTACCCACATCCAGAATATCCACCACCATCAAATCGCCAGGTTCGGCACCTTCGACACCAATGGGTCCGCTAAGATAATGCACCTGTGTCAAATCCACATCCCGGACATCATTGGCACTATCATTGTTGCCAATTTGGCCGCCTGTCCAGTCCATACATTCCACGCGAAATTCATCACCCGGCTTCACCATTGCAACCATTGGCAAATCCGGATGCCAGCGGTTATGGATCAGACCATCTTGTTCCCATGGTTTTTTATCACGATCTAATTTAATTAAACTTTTCATAAGGCAATCTCCTTAACTGTGAATTTCAATAACAACATTGTTGATTGGTATAAAGCCGTCTTAAATAACCCCTTTCCTCTAAAGCCCCTCATCTCGAAGGTCAATACATTCGCTGCAACCTGATGCTGGCAACTCTGTCGGTTTGAATTATTCAATTTCCTGGGCGTTGGCACAATCCGTCAGATGACTATCAGTTATTTGACGGATGGCAAGAAAAGCGGATTTTTTAAGGCAACATGCAATAAATAAGCCCCCGGTTTATTGTCTCCACATGCTTAACTTAATGGCGGTGACGTACCCGAGACCTTGTCAATTTGGAATACAAACCTAGGTTTGCACTCCGGCCTTAGCTCAAAGTAGATCGAACGCGGGTCGGAGTTTGCAACCCGTGCGACAAGCGAAGCTTGTCATTTCTTGCAAGGTGAAAGTCCTTGCCTGGAATTCAAAGGAATGAATTCATAAGGCCTAACCAGCCAACAGTATCGAGTGTTGCGTCTCCGGCGGAACGTTGTCAACGG
>CAIQND010000480.1 GCA_903873045.1 uncultured Methylococcaceae bacterium
GTCATCAAGAAACACTTTAACCAGATACGATTTACCGACTTCCATTTCGTGGTGTTGCTCACTAAACGGAACCAGTAAATCTTTGGGTAAACCCCAATCCAAAAAAGCGCCTACATAATTAAGCGAGACGACTTTTAACCAAGCAATATCATCCACTTGTGCCAAGGGTGTTTTGGTGGTTGCTGCCAGTGTGATATGTGCCGGAAACGCTTGTTCTCGCTTACGCTCGAAAAGCCTTATTCCGGCCTACAAGTGCTACTCGTGTTCCATATCTTCCACATCAGGAGGCGCAACATCGCCCCAATTGCTTGCATACCACCCAAGCTCTACAAAACGGGTAAAAGAGCTATAGGGCCAATCGCCAGGCGAAGAAACCAAGCCATGTTTAACCGGATTGTAGTGAATGTAATCCAAATGCTTGTGAAAATCGATTTCGTCGCGGATGCAATGATCATAAAAACGCGGTTGCCAAACAGTTTTCGCGCCGTCTTTTCGTGTTTTAGCGGGAATACGCCTTGAAAAGCTTGCCTTCACCATTTGCCATCGGGTAGAAAAATCAGCATCACCCTCCGGTAAACTCCACAGACAATGCAGATGATCCGGCAAAATGACCGCTGCCAATAGATCAAAAGGGCGTTTCGCCTTCACCTCCCGAAAAGATTGGCGCAGTTGCTCCACCCGTTCGCCGTCTGCAAAAATAGGTTGTCGGCGGTAAGTGACCAAGGTAAAGAAATAAGTTCCGCCGGGAATATACACGCGTCGGTAATTGCTCATTAAACACCTTCAATCCACCGTAAATACGAAATGATGTAGGCCGGAATAAGACCACCCAAGCGTAGCGCGTGGTGGCGTTTCCGGCAATTCGTGCCGTGTGTGCCGGAAACGCTTGTTCTCGCTTACGCTCGAAAAGTCTTATTCCGGCCTACCAGGCTGAACCGCGTGACGTAGTCAAACAAAAAATACTGGACAGGCAAAATCCCATGAAAACCAAGGCTAACGAGGATTTACATGCATCTTTGATGCCAACTTAACTTAGTGCCATTGAGACTTGCCCCCTTTTTTTGTTTACGATAATTCAGACACAAAAAAGCCCGGACATTATCCAGGCTTGATTGATAATTTTTTTAAGCAGTGATTACGTTGGCGGTTTTATTTTTGCTGCGCTTGAATGACAGTACACCCATTAAACCACTACCGAATAACCAAACAGCGGCGGGTACTGGTACCGCTGATACGGTTACATTACCAATTGCAAAATTTGGGTCGTTACTGTCTATTATTTTAACTGTGTCAAACAATGCACCATTAAAGGTCAGCAAACCCTCTGGGAAGAAGAATAGTACCGGTTGCCCTAATACAGATACCTCTCCGACTTGCGTTCCTGATATCCCACCGCTAAGCGCAATAAGCGTTAGGGGGCCCGCACCATTAGTTGCGAAATTGAAATGTATTTCACTGACTAATTGACTAAACGCGATATCCAAATTTTCAAAATCCTGTCCGTTGATTCCTGGTGTGTACAGTATATTTCCTGGAAAAGAAAAAAATGTTGGATTAATTTGAAAACCGCCCGGATCACCGGGAGCTGAAAATACAGCAGTTATACCGTTAGAAGACAATGTTATTGGTGTTCCAGTACCAATTGGAATGCTATTGAAATCAAACGTGGATGACGACATAGCTATGCTGGGTAAAAATGCAAAAGCTAGAGTTAAGATAGATATTTTTTTGTTTTTCATTTTTTGGCTCTTCTGACTTTGGCGTGGAGGATAAAATTATTAAAAAACAGTATAATACGCTAAATTCCACTTTAAGCAATTCTTAAAAAATGACCACTTTTTGGTTCTTCTGACTCTGGCGTGATCAATAAAATAGTTAAAAAACAATATGATATACCTATTAATCACTTGGCGGATTCTAAAATAATAACCACTTTTTCATTTTTGTAATCTTTCTAACTGATTGTTTTGTCTACGAATTAATAAATACATCCCCTTGGATAGCATTTTAGGTGCTAAAAAATGGTTACAGTGCATATCCACAGATTTTAAAAATATCTCATAACCATTTGATTGTTTTTATATTACTGGATCACGCCAAAGTCAGAAGACCCTATATACGACATTAGTTGTCCAACAATCTGGCCGAGATGTCGTATAATCATGATTAATGAATAGTATCTTATTGTTTATAATAGCTAAAGTATAAATTTGCACAACAGCGCATGCAAATAAATACGACTCAAGCATAACCTAAGAAATTTTTGGATCAAGTGAACGATAAGATCGGGTTTAAGCTTAAAAGCCCTTTAGTCGGGCAACAACAAACCATTGCCCGACCAATTTATAACTA
>CAIQND010000481.1 GCA_903873045.1 uncultured Methylococcaceae bacterium
AGGGGTGTACTTACATGGAATTTAAACATGGCGGGGGTAAATTCACTCCAACTGGAGAACAGGATGCCTGAATCCACATAAGCCTCGCCCAAATTGGGCAAGTGATCACCAAAAGCAACAATAATACCGTCAGGATCACGTAATCTTAGTTGTTCTAAAAATGCCATTAACTCACGGGATTTATAATAAACCGTATTGGCATAAGAAGAGACCTCTTCAATCTTGGAGCGGGAACGAACCTTTAAAGGACGACTTTCACTTAACGGATAATTCCAATGGCCAAAATAAGTCACAATGTAATCAAGCGTCGGTTGTTTGCTATCCAAAGAGCCCGATATCTTCTCCATGACCTGTCGATAAAGCGAAACATCCGATAAAAATTCACCATTCATATCATCCAGTAAAAAATCCTGTTTTGACCAGTAGGTTTGAAAACCTATATTTCGATAGGCATTAACACGATTCCAGAACACAGGTACATTAGGATGCGAAATGACCGTTCGATAGCCTTTATCGGCAAGAATATGCGGTAAGCATGGCACCGCGTTTAGTAACTGACGCTCAAATTTGACACTGCTTTTGGTCACCGGAAATCCGCATAACACTTCAAATTCTGAATTGGCAGTGCCACCACCAAATACCGGAACCAAGGCGTGTGAATAACCCGTACTTTTCCAGAGTTTGCGAAAATCGGGCGCTAATGGATTGGGTTCGTAATGGACTTTTTTTAACTCATTGGGATCCCAAAACGATTCCAATAATACAATGTGTACGTTGCGCGGCGTAAAGGGCTTGATTTTTGCAACGTGCGGTTGAGCAGATGCCGCCATTAACAGATTCTCGGCTGCCATCTGCGCCTCGTCAAGATCGGGTGACTTATCGGATAACGCAAAATAACGTGCGCCTTCTTGCAGACTATAAAGTACCGGCCCTCGCGACAAATAATTGGAACGTTGATCCCATTTTGAGTTACCGACATGTTTATCCAGCGGGTCAAGTATCATAACGGGCTTATAAGCCAGGGTCATCCCCAACGAGATCACCGTCAGACTGGCAAGATAAGCACTCCAGTGGCGCATGGTGAAATTGAACAATAATAAACTGGCAATCGCGGCCAGCGGTATTACAAGGGCAAAAAACCGCCATCCTTCCAGTATCAGCAGTAATGAACGCAGCGCGAAAACATCGTCCGGTATAATCGGACCACCAAAAAAAGACATTTTAACGGCATTACCGACATACAAAATACCCATCAGCAAGGCCTGAATAACCAGAAAAACCCAGACACGCGCTGATACCGCAAAAAGAATATAAGCCACACCCAATTGCAACAAAAAATCATAGAAAATAGCGGTGGTATCTAACTGGACATCAAATTTAATTGCGCTAATCAGGTAATACGACACATAAAACAGTACGGTAGAAAATAACGGCAATAAATTTTTTAGCATAATCTGGAAACAATCGGTCTTCGGTGGTTAAGTAGGTCGCTATTTAGCGCAATAAGCTTTGAATAAGACACATTTTATCATAACCGGGCTTCGACTCCGCTCAGCCATCGGTCACTTTGGATGCCGTATAGTTAAGTTAACAAAATGGCTTCCCCAGCCTTTTTGCCGTTGCGCTATTTTGGCAAAATAGATAAGTATTGCCGCCTCTGGCCATCCGTCATAAAATGCCTGTTTTTATATCACTACTCGTTTAGGTTTTTTAATGTCAGATACAATTTGGTTTAGAACCGGTGAAGCAACCGTATTTTCAAGCGAAGGACAAGGCACTGATGCCATGCCTGAAATTCTTATTGGCAGTGTCAAAGGCCCCGCAGGAAACGCCTTTGCAAATTTGATGGGCCAAACTGAAGGTCATACCCGCATGTTTGCTATCCGCGCCTGCAACCAGCAAGTGCGCCCAGCGACAATCATCGTCCCCAAAGTGACCATGAAATCTTCCGCCTATATCAATTTATTTGGCGGCCCCGTGCAGTCGGCCGTTGCCGATGCGGTTATTGACAGTGTTATCGCCGGTGTTATTCCCGCAGATAAAGCCAATGATTTGTGTATTATTGCGATGCTATGGATAGCGCCCGAATGCGCCACCAACCCTGAA
>CAIQND010000482.1 GCA_903873045.1 uncultured Methylococcaceae bacterium
CCGGGAGATGAAACAAGCCATGAGCACCTTAAGTACCTTTTCAGAAAAAGATCAGCACTATTACCAATATCAAGCCCGGCAAGAATATTTGCGTGAGCAACGCACGATTCAGCATGAATTAGAGCAGGCGAGGAGGGCGCTATTACAAGCGAATCAGCGGGAAGAAGCTGCGCAAAAGCGCGAAGAATTAGCTCTGCAAGAAAAGCAAGCTGCGCAGTTACGCGAAGAGGCAGCGCAAAAGCGCGAAGAATTGGCCTTGCAAGAAAAACAAGCTGCACAAAAGCGCGAAGAATTAGCTCTGCAAGAAAAGCAATCGGCTCAATTACGTGAAGAAGCTACTCAACAACGAGAAGAACGTGCAATAGCTGAAATCGAGCACTTAAAATCCCTGCTGGCGAAAAAAATGCAGTGATCTTATCAGTTCAAAGTAAAGGCTAAAAAATTAACACGTTTTGAGATGGACTTGACTCTTTCCCCTGTTTTTTCAAATAGGGGAAATCGGTACATTGATCTGCAAGGTGTTTTTGATATATTAAGCAATTAAAAAAGGAAGCGATGGGTTTGCACTTGAGCAGAGAAAAAATAATGGCTAACAAGCGGCTGACTTGTCACATCAATACCGTGTCAACCGGCAAGCATCGTGTAGATGTTAACGTTGAGTCACAACCAAAAGGCGCTATACGTTTAAACTTTCAATTGACGGGTGATTTGGAGCAAATACGCATTCCTGTACCGCAACCCCCTGCTGCTGTAGATGGATTGTGGGAGCATACCTGTTTTGAAGTGTTCATCGCAGCGGCCGGTAAAGCAAACTATCATGAGTTTAATTTTTCACCATCCGGGCAGTGGGCTGCGTATGCCTTCAGTGACTACCGGATGCCCGATGCCTGGAAAGCCGGTCAGGCACCGACTATCAATTTTACTCAAACCCATGAGCATTTGCATCTGGACGTGGTTATCCATACGGACGATTTGCATCAGAACATTGTCGGCAAGCCGTTTCAGCTTGGTTTGACAGCCGTGATCGAGGCGAATGACGGCAGTCGTTCTTATTGGGCATTACACCATCCCGAAGTACACCCCGATTTTCATCATCGTGCGGGATTTATTTTGTCGCTTAACCCGAATTAACCTATAAAAAATATGAAATTTGGTATTGACCGTTTACTTGAAGAAGCCGCATTGCGCAGGCCGCTAACGGGAAAGCGCATCGCTTTGTTGGCGCATCCCGCTTCAGTTACGCAGAATTTAACGCACACACTCGATGCGCTGGCCGGTTTGCCGGACATTAATCTGAGTGCTGCGTTTGGCCCACAGCACGGACTGCGTGGGGACAAGCAAGACAATATGATGGAATCTTCCGATTTTATTGATCCGGTGTTGGGCATTCCGGTATTTAGTTTGTACGGGGAAGTGCGTCGCCCGACCGATGCGATGATGGCTACCTTCGATGTGTTGCTGGTTGATTTGCAAGATTTGGGTTGTCGTATTTACACGTTTATCACTACCTTGCGCTATGTGCTGGAAGCGGCAGCGGCGCACCAAAAAACCGTGTGGATACTGGATCGACCCAATCCGGCCGGGCGTCCGGTAGAAGGGTTGACGCTGCGCTCAGGTTGGGAAAGTTTTGTCGGTGCAGGTCCGATGCCGATGCGTCACGGTTTGACGATGGGCGAACTGGCGAACTGGTTTATTGCTACCTTGGCGCTGGATGTCGATTGTCAGATTATAAAAATGCAAGGCTGGCAACCGGAATCAGCGCCTGGTTATGGCTGGCCGCTGGGGGAGCGTAGTTGGATCAACCCCAGTCCCAATGCACCGAACCTGTGGATGACTCGTTGTTACGCGGGGACTGTTATGTTGGAAGGTACAACCCTCTCCGAAGGTCGTGGTACGACCCGGCCCTTGGAATTATTTGGTGCGCCGGATATAGAGGCCAAGGCGCTTATCAAAACCATGCACGATATTGCGCCGCAATGGCTGGCAGGTTGCCGGTTGCGTGAATGCTGGTTTGAGCCGACTTTTCATAAATACGCGGGCAAACTGTGTGCCGGTGTGCAAATCCATGTGGAAGACACCGCTTACGATCACGCCGCTTTTCGTCCTTGGCGTTTGCAGGCATTGGCATTTAAAGCACTACGTCACCAGCAACCCGATTACCCGTTATGGCGTGATTTTCCTTATGAGTATGAGTTGGATCGCTTGGCTATCGACGTAATCAATGGCTCGACCCTGTTACGCGAGTGGGTGGATGATGACCAAGCCATACCGGAAGATTTGGATAGCATGACGCGAGTGGATGAGTTGGCGTGGGAAGAAGCGCGTTTGCCCTTTTTGTTGTACTAACACCCGAGCATTTATATTTTTTGGTTATCTTAATACTCAATCTTCAAGTTTTTAATGCTTGATTCTGGTGAGACAGCTATAACAAGTAATAGGTGTAGGCCGGAATAAGGTGATTTCTGCGAAAGAACTTACCCATTAGACGAATCCAATCGCTTGCTTGATTGGGAAAATCCTACTTTTAATGGGTAAAATATTCTCCGGAAATCACCTTAAACTATGAATCACACATGGGCGGCAATATACA
>CAIQND010000483.1 GCA_903873045.1 uncultured Methylococcaceae bacterium
CATAACGTCATCGGGTACTTTTCTACCATCATCTAACCAATCTATGTTCATCTCGCACCTCATAATCAGTTGCTAAATTTTAACTACTCGTTGGACACCTAAATATCAAAAATGTCGCTTAATTAATTGTTGGCTCTATACCAAGCTGATCGGTAACTTTTACCAAACGATGGGCATCGTCATAATTTAAGGTGATAGTGCTACCATTCGCCGCTGTGGTTTTGGTGATTTGCCCAACTGCATCATAAGCATAAGCGGTCACTTCGGTGCCGATCTGTGTTGATGTGACCCGGCCACGCGCATCATAAGCCAGTGTTTTTACCAAGCCATTGGCATCTTTAATACTGACAGGTTGGCCATTAGCATTATATGCCGTTACTTGAGTAACATGGCCTAAAGCATCAGTTATGGTGGTCAGATTACCCTGCTTGTCGTAGGCATATTGGCTGACATCATTCACATCAGTACGGACACCATCTACCGCCAACACTTGCCCGACTGAATTGTAGCTAAATGTCGAGGTACGGCTGTCTGCTCCTGCTGTCACCGTCTGCTTAGTCAAATTGCCGCTGTTATCGTAAGTCAGCGTGATAACACGATTAGGCGCGGTGATTTTGATGGGCAAACGAAAGCTTGAGTGCCAAGCGGTGGTAATGGTACGCGCCAAGGCAGTACCGAAGGCTTCGGTTCTGGAGGTTTCCAAACCGCCGGTATCACGCACAAACCTGGTGACCGTGCCGTTAAAATCAGTTTGGCTGGCCACAAAGCCGTTGGCATCATAAGTAAATGCTTTAGCTCCCAGACCTTTACTTGCTGTACCGGTAACACTGGTCGGTTTAACTACGTCAAACTGGGTAGTGAAGTTATAACCGTGTTGATTGCCGAGTGCATCGGTTACGGTCGCCGTACCATCGGTGTTGTAAGCGATGGTTGTCAACTCGGCCCCACCGGCATGTTGTGATGAGGTTGCCCTGCCTTTGGCATCGTAAGTCCATGTGGCAAAGCGTTTGCCGTTTTCGTCAATAATGCCGGTTAAGGCGTGAATGAATTTAGCGTTTTCATAAACATAACGGCGGGCTGTTTTGTCGGGATTCGTGACTGAAACCAGATTGTTGTTAGCATCGTAACCATAACTGTAAATACTACCATCAGGTAAGGTCACACTTGACACATGATTATTGGCATTATAAGAAAAATTTAATGCATATCCAAAATGCCCCTTTACTGTGTTTAGGCGTTTTATATTGTCGTAACTGAGTGTTATTGTTTGTCCCGCCCGATTAGTAATGGAGCTTAACCGGCCATCCAACGTGTAAACTTCTACATCATCGTCACGGGTCACTAATTGCCAGCCTGTTTGCTGATTATTGACATCAATAATGGTTACTAATTGATTAGTTACATCAGGATCCGATTCCCACTTCCCGTCACCATTCTTGGTAAAGTTGTCAATCTTGCCATCGGCGCGTGTGATTTGAGTCGTGTTACTCCCCGTTACAGTACTGACAGATTGTTGCCATGTGCTGCGCCAACCAGAGCCGAATGTGGTTTCTGCATTGTTCTGACTATTGTAAAATATCAGCATTTCCAGACCGACATTCGATGCTCCAACAAAATCAGTTTCCACCTGAAATTTGTTACCCGTTGCGGCATTAATCGGATTACCATCACATGTTTTTGGGCAGTCAGGATCTGCCTTGCCCTGATTTTTGGGGGATGCTGCCTTTTGTACTTGTATGCTATTTGCAACTGCACAGCCATTTGAAGCATTCCAATTCAATGCAAAAGCATCCTGTTCTGTATTTGATTGATTATCTGTCCAGGTGTAATAAGCAACAGCCCTTTGAATTGGCTTACCAGCACAACTTGGTATGGTATTATCCATAGTAGCCGTAGCCGTACCGAAGCTCAAGACACCATGTTTTGGCGCAGTTGTTACAGAAAAGCTTCCAGGTGTCGTCGTACAACTTAGAAGATTTACACACCCCCAACGAACAACTACAGTTGTAGTCTGTGGTGAGACAACAAAATTATTTCCCAAGAATTCTGCTTTTGCGTTATTGCTAACAAGAGCCAAAATAAAAAGTAAACCAATTAATTGAAACGGCCATTTAGAATATACTTTGGGTACCTTTTGGGTTGAGCGTTTTTTTGAAATAATACCAGCCGCAATTCTTTCAATAATGCTGTTATCTACCTGACAGATAGCTGTTGGCCTGACTTTATTCATCGTCGTGTCCTTAAATTTAAAAACAATCAATGGGGCAATTAATGGATGGGGTAAATATATTTATCTTTCCTGCCAAAAAGCCAAGTATTTTGGTCTTTTTTTCATCATTATTTTCCTGGATTTAACTTTGCAGGTTGCTGCGTCTACGCATTAAGAATGCCAGAGCCGGAGTAAACAGCCAGATCGCTGCTGGAACCGGTACGGCAGTAATTGCAACCGAACTGTTGGTACTTTGAGCGTTTAGAGTATTAGCATCGCTGTCGGATAGATTATTACCTAAATCCTGCAAGCCCTAAAAAACAGACGGCAATCCCCGCTTTTTTTGATACTCAATTTTTTTTAAAATCCGCCAACGCGGTTCTGCCTATGTATTTATGGCATTTGATCCTCGACACATCCGAAATTACACAAAA
>CAIQND010000484.1 GCA_903873045.1 uncultured Methylococcaceae bacterium
GGGATTCTATTGTGCGCTTAACTACTAAAGGCCGTTATGCGGTAACGGCAATGCTTGACTTGGCTTTTCACAGCCAACTTAAACCGGTGACATTAACTGATATTGCTGCCCGTCAAACTATTTCACTGTCTTATCTGGAACAATTATTTGCCCGCTTGCGTCGTGCCAATATGGTAAAAGGCATTCGTGGGCCCGGTGGCGGCTATTCTCTGGCTGGCAGCCCGGATGAAATCAATATCGCTGACATTATTGCGGCTGTTGATGAGCCGATTGACGCCACCAAGTGTGGTGGTGAAGCCAATTGCCAAAATGAAAAAGCGTGCTTGACTCACGACCTTTGGATGGGCTTGAGTGACCAAATCAGGGATTATTTAAAAGGCATCACCCTGGCTCAATTACTTGAAAAACATCGTATTCAGGAAGTTGCCAAAAGACAAGACCAAGACAGTCAGCAAGTTATTGAAATACATCGCCATCCGGAATTGATGTCTAATTTGAATGATATACTTTGATCACAATGCAACAACACCCGTCGATGATCGGGTGCTGGAAGCCATGTTACCGTACCTGAAATCGTTCTACGGTAACCCGTCCAGTTTATATCGTCACGGCAGAATCGCTCGTAGTGCTATTGATGGCGCCCGTGAGCAAATTGCGGCGCTGGTTGATGCCCCAGCCTCGCAAATTGTTTTTACCAGCGGAGGCACCGAGTCCAATACTCTAGCCTTGGCAACACTGCCTCCCCAAGGCAAGCTCGCTATTTCGGCTATTGAACACCCCTCCATTACAGAACCCGCCCAGCGTTTAAAAAGTCTTGGAGCCACCTTAAATACCATCAAGGTGGATGTCAACGGACTCGTCAGTCAAGCAGCTATTGATGAGCTGATTAAAAACCAGCCTGATCTGGTTTCGATTATGCTGGCAAACAATGAAACCGGAGTGGTTCAGGATTTGGCTCCCTACGCCAAAACGTTACGAGCCAACGCTATTACGGTTCATACTGATGCTGTTCAGGCGGTTGGTAAAATATCCGTTTCATTTAGTCAGTTGGGCGTTCATCTGATGTCTCTATCCAGTCATAAAATCTATGGCCCTAAAGGCTGTGGCGCACTGATTTTTGAAAAAGGCTTGGCGATAAACCCCCTCTTTCTTGGCGGTGGACAAGAGCAAGGACTAAGAGCCGGGACTGAAAATGTCGCCGCCATCGTTGGCTTTGGAAAAGCGGCCGAACTTGCGAAAACCGAACTTACCCAGCGCCATGAACATTTGCTGGCGTTAAGAGAGCTTCTGGAAGTCGGCTTAACCACTATTCCCGACTTAACGATTTTTGCCCGCCTAGCCGACCGATTACCCAATACTGTCCAATTTGGCATCCCTGGAATTGATGGCGAAATGCTGCTGATGAGGCTGGATCAAAAAAATACTGCCGTTTCCAGTGGCTCGGCTTGTGCCAGTGGCGGCCGCGTACCCAGTCCGGTACTGATTGCCATGGGTATAGAAAGCAGCCTTGCAAAAAGCGCAATCCGCATCAGCTTAGGTGCGGCCAATACTAAATCAGAAATTCTTGAATTTATTAATCAACTAAAAACCTTGGTTTGCCAAGTATAAAGAGGGTGTTATGTCTGTCTCATTAACTGAAAATGCAGCGCGTCAAATAAAAAAACAGCTGGAAAAACGTGGCAAAGGGGTTGGTTTAAAATTAGGTGTAAAAAAGTCCGGTTGCTCGGGTTATGCTTATGTGCTGGATTACGCCGACACACTAAATCAAAATGACGCGGTATTTGAAGGCTTCGGCGTTAAAGTGATTGTACCGGAAAGTGATCTTGAATTTGTTGACGGTATAGAACTGGATTATCGTAAAGAAGGCATTAA
>CAIQND010000485.1 GCA_903873045.1 uncultured Methylococcaceae bacterium
AAGAAAAAGTATCTACAGCTTATATCCACAATAAATAGAGTGATTTAAAATATCTTTTTATTAAATACAAAGGTTTGTAATTAAGGGTTGCTTTCGCTTTTGCGGGAAGGTTGGGGCGCTTGACATAAAACACCGCGTTATTTTTTCTGTGGTTCGATGGCCTTCCTGAAGCGTTAAGGCATCGGTATTTATAGCAATGCCCAAGACCTGAATAATGAAAAATTACGGGCAAACCGCTTAAATACCAACTAACATCTTTAATTATTCACATTAAGCGCTTCAAATTCACCTGCTTCTAATGGTATATTGACGCAAAATAAAAATGAGCTGTAAAGCCACGGATAAAACCAGGAGAGTTCCATAATGAATAATAAAGGCGTCGATAAGTCTAAACGCCAGTTTTTAACCTCGGCTATGACCGTGGTTGGAGCTGTTGGTTCAGGCTTTTTAGCTGTTCCTTTTCTTGCTCAAATGCAGCCTAGTGTTAAAGCGATGGCCGCTGGAGCACCTGTTGAAGTTGACATTAGCAAGATGGAAGTCGGGCAGATGATTAGGGTGGCCTGGAGAGGTAAGCCGGTATGGGTGCTCAACAGAACACCTGAAGTGCTTGCCACATTAAAAACACTGGATAGTGAATTGAGAGATCCGCTTTCTAATGAATCAGAACAACCGGCTTCCAGCAAAAATCCGGAAAGATCACTTAAGCCCGAGATTTTTGTTGCGGTGGGCTTATGTACTCATTTAGGTTGCTCACCTACATTTCGCCCTGAAATAGCGCCTAATGATCTCGGTGATAAATGGAAAGGTGGTTTTTTCTGTCCGTGTCATGGCTCCTGGTTTGATTTGGCGGGTCGCGTTTATCGTGGCGTTCCGGCACCTACCAACCTTGAAATTCCTCCTTATCGCTATATTAGTGATACCCGAATAATCGTTGGCGAGTCTTCCTAGGAGAATGCTGCATGAAACCAACCCGTTTAACTGAGTGTGGCAATTGGGTTTTAGACCGCTTCCCCGTCACTAAATTCTGGAATGATCACATGGCGCATTACTATGCGCCTAAAAACTTCAATTTTTGGTACTTTTTTGGTTCTTTGGCGTTATTGCTTTTAGTCAACCAAATTCTGACCGGCATCTTATTGACCATGAACTACAAACCGGATGCCAAGCTGGCATTTGATTCTGTAGAGTACATCATGCGTGATGTGCCGTGGGGCTGGCTGGTGCGCTACATGCATTCAACCGGTGCGTCTGCCTTTTTTATCGTTATTTACCTGCACATGTTCAGAGCCTTGATTTACGGTTCATTCAAGCATCCGCGTGAGTTGATCTGGATTTTTGGCATGTTGTTGTTTGTGGCTTTAATGGCGGAAGCGTTTATGGGGTACTTATTGCCCTGGGGACAAATGTCATTTTGGGGCGCACAGGTTATTATCTCTTTGT
This sequence comes from uncultured Methylococcaceae bacterium, assembly GCA_903873045.1. Lineage (GTDB taxonomy): Bacteria > Pseudomonadota > Gammaproteobacteria > Methylococcales > Methylomonadaceae > Methylobacter_C. Next base: position 1,441 of record CAIQND010000485.1, read on the forward strand.
TTAGTGCAATTCCTGTTATAGGCGATGACTTATCCTTGTGGATTAGAGGTGATTATGTGATTGCCGATGCAACGCTAAACCGCTTTTTTGCTTTTCATGTTATTGCCGTGCCTTTGGTTTTGGTGATGCTGGTTTTTATGCATTTAGTGGCGCTGCATGAAGTCGGTTCCAATAATCCTGATGGCATTGAAATCAAGGCTTCCAAAGATCCTTGGGGGCATCCTGTGGATGGTATTCCTTTTCATCCTTATTACACCGTTAAAGATTTAGTCGGTGTTGGGGTGTTTTTATTGTTTTTTGCGACGGTTATTTTTTACATGCCGGAAGTCGGTGGCTATTTTCTTGAACATGCCAACTTTATTCCTGCAGATCCCATGAAAACGCCGGAACACATTGCTCCCGTCTGGTATTTCACACCGTTTTATTCTATCTTGAGGGCTATACCTGATAAATTTGCCGGTGTTATTGGTATGGGTGGCTCTATTGTCGTGTTGTTTTTGATGCCTTGGCTGGATCGTTGCCCAGTTAAATCAATTCGTTATCGCGGGGGGATTTTCAAAAAAGCCCTGTTTTTGTTTGTCATTAGCTTTTTGGCATTGGGTTATTTAGGTACTCAGCCGGTAACGCCTATGGCTACAACCATGGCCAGGTTGTTTACCACTATCTATTTTGGCTTTTTTCTGTTGATGCCTATCTACACTCGCTGGGAAAAAACCAAGCCGGTGCCAAAAAGATTGACCAAGTTGCATAGTCTTGAAGAGCAATTACATGCCTTTGAAGAGCAGTTGCCAGCGTTAATTGAGGAAATCACCGTAAAGCCGGTAGCTACCGAAATTGGTGACCCTGCATTTAAAAGTACCTTTTTTAATAGAAGACCTAACCCTCAAGGTATGGCTCATGTAATTAGTCGATTGGCTAAAAAACTAAAAGGGAGTCTCGACTGATATGAAAAAATTAATAACCTTACTTTTATTATTGACCTTATCTTTGGGTGTGGCAGCTTCCGAAGCAATAGAATTGCAAGAGGCGGATATAGACCTTTCAGATAATGAGTCATTGCAGCGTGGAGCCCAACATTTTGTCACCTATTGTTTAGGTTGCCATTCTGCCAAGCACATGCGTTACTTGCGTTTTGCAGTCGATGTGGGTGTGGATCAAAAGAAAATGTTAAAAGATATTGCGCCTGAAGGTGCCAGTATCTATGACCAGTTCCATAGCGCCATGAACAAGCATGATGCTGAAAAATGGTTTGGTGTACAACCACCCGACTTGTCGTTAATTGCCAGGTCGCGTGGGGCGGATTGGCTGTATAGTTATTTAAAAAGTTATTATACCGACCCATCCAGACCCTTTGGTGTGAATAACCTGGTTTACGAAGATACTGCTATGCCCAATCCATTATGGCAGTTACAAGGCGAGCAGCATGTTGAACTCAGAAAAACTATCTATGGAGAATACACCAAGTTGGTTCTTGAAGAGTCAGGCGCTTTATCTGAGAGAGAGTTTGATCTTTTCGTTAACGATTTGGTTAATTTTCTGGTGTATGTTGGAGAGCCCGTGCAACTGGAAAGAGAGCGCCTCGGAAAATATGTGATATTTTTCCTGTTGCTGTTCTTGGTGATTGCTTATCTGCTGAAAAAAGAATATTGGAAAGATGTTGATTAATTTCCATAGTCAAAAAAAACAGGGATGTTTTTAATTAATACAGCTTTATAAGCCATACTAAACGCCAGGAAGCAGTCCTGGTATAGGAAACGGAGCCGGTTTTCTATTCCAGGACAGTCTCCAGCATCAAAAGCCTGATTATTTATGTTACAATAAACTCTTTTTTCGCCCTATACGTCCAAAGAGGTTGCTATTCGTGGCAAATATTATTACTCGTAAATCTGTAATGACGCTTTTTTCATCTCCGACATGTGCAATGAGTCATTGCGCTCGCTTTGTTTTACACGAGAAAGCAGTTGCCGCAGACATAGAATATTATGATCCGGCTAATCCGCCTGAGGATTTACTTGAGCTTAATCCTAATGGTACCTCACCCACATTGATTGAACGTGACCTGGTTCTTTATGATTCGCGTATTATCATGGAATATTTGGATGAGCGTTTTCCGCATCCACCTTTACACCAAATGGATCCGGTTTCGCGTGCAAATGCCAGAATGCAGATCAAAATAATAGATCAGGGCTGGTATCTATTGCTGGATGAGATATTATTTTCAGGTGAAAAAAAATCCGCCCGTGCCAAGAAAATGCTGAGGGAAAGCATACTTTCCAATGCGCCTGTTTTTGCAGCCAGACCGTATTTTATGAGTGATGAATTTTCATTGATTGATTGTGCTATTGCCCCGCTCTTATGGCGACTGCCTAGTTTGGGCATAGATGTATCAACACAGAATGAAGTCATCAATAATTATGCTCAGCGTATATTCAAAAGACCTGCATTTAAACGCAGTCTTAGTGAAGCTGAACAAGAAATGGCAGAGCCTTTAAAATAACGATAGAACCATGACTCCTTTAAAGCCTTATTTAATTCGTTCAATTTATGAATGGATTATTGATAATGATCTGACGCCGTATTTACTGGTTGATGCAGAAAACAGCCATGCAATTTTGCCCTCTCAATTGATTGAGGACGGCAAGATACTTTTAAATGTAAGGCCTGAAGCGATACAAGGTCTTACACTTGGTAATCAGGAAATTGAATTTAATGCCAGGTTTAGCGGAAAACCCATGCATATTGTCGTGCCTATAGTTGCTGTAATGGCAATCTACGCCAAAGAAAATGGCAAAGGCATGATCTTTGATCAGGAAGATGAAGGGGGGGATGAGGCACCGCCACCTGAAAGCAAGCCCCCCACAAGACCTACTTTACGCATTGTTAAATAATTACCGGATTTAAAAAGTCCGTGTGAGCCACGAAAAAACGAAGGAAATTAAGTTTTTCTTCGTGTCTTCGTGTTTATAACCGGTTAAGTTTTTAGTCCCCATACCCTCAGAGATTTTATTCTGTATAGATTTTCAGATAAATAATTTCGATGCTAACAGAAACTTAATTTCTGAAAGACTATAGACGCTTATTTATATGCTTATGCGGCTATGCCATGAAATAAATCGTTTGATCTTTTGCTTTTTTTTTCGTGCCTTTCGTGTTTTTCGTGGACTTGGAAGTTATTGGGGATAGCTTACTATTAATGTCCGTTAGGGTTAAAACATGACTGAAATTTTTTCTGAGAACGGGGCAGACCAATCGGTTAAGCTAAGCGTTTATATTATCACCTATAACGAGGCCGACAAGATTGCCGCCGCCGTGCAAAGCGTGCTATGGGCTGATGAGGTGCTGGTGCTGGATTCGAACAGTACCGATGACACGGTGAAGATTGCGACTGAGCTGGGGGCAACGGTGCTTCAAATTCCATTTACCACCTTTGGTAAATTGCGGAATGATGCCATTGCGGCGTGTCGGCACGATTGGGTTTTTAGTCTCGATGCTGACGAGCGTTGCACCTCGGCGGCCAAGGCAGAAATTCTTCACGTGCTGGCACAACCTGCTGCCGATGCTTATTATGTGCCGCGCCGCAACTGGTTTATGGGTCGTTGGATCAAGCATTGCGGGTGGTATCCAGACTACCGTCAACCACAATTGTTTCGCAAAGACGCGTTGATATTCGATGACCACGATGAGGTGCACGAATCGTTTCGGGTGCAAGGCGAGATTGGCTATTTTAAGTCCGCTATCATTCAGGTGCCTTTCCAGAGTCTGGAGCAGTTGCTGCACAAAACGCAGCGCTATTCTACGTTAGGAGCACGTAAACTGGAGCGTAAAGATAAACCTGTCAGTATGGCAACTGCTTTGGGTCATGGGCTGTGGGCCTTCTTTAGGATTTATGTCATAAAGCTCGGTTTTCTTGATGGTTGGGCTGGTTTTGTGCTGGCTCTTGGGAATTTTGAAGGCACTTTTTATCGGTACGCCAAAGCGACTACGGCAAAGCTAAACTGGACACATCCGCCGGTAGATGATGATGAAGCAAAGTGATTTCCGACTTTATGTCCCTAAAAAATAATTGGGTTACGAAAGCTTAATAGCCATTTAAAAGGCAGGTTAATCGATTGGCTGGCCGATAGATCTGATTTACGGTGCATGTTTTCATTATGGATACGCGCCACATTGATGAGAAAACCAAACTACGGTATCTTTACCCCAAGCAGATGATTTACAGTAGATAAAAGTCATGTTGGCAGATCAAAAAACAGGTTAAGACTTAACACCTCGCCTGAATCCACGAAAAGCTGTCAATTTTTATTGATTGACAACTTTTTAGGCAGTTTGCGGTTAGAACCCCATTAGTGCTAAGCAGAAGTTTTGCAGATTATTGGTTGCAATAGTCAATATTCTGAAGTCATTTCATTCATATACTCTACATTGAGTACATCTCACACTTGATTTTTATGTTCTTGTAGGATAGAGTAAGCAAAAAGGAGGTATCTGTCTGTCAAAGTCACTGCGATGAACACGGCAACCCACAAATAAACCTTAAAAAAACTAACGAATAAGGTTAGATTGTGCGAGCGAAGCGAGCCACAATCTAACCCAACGCTCCAGCGGACTCCGCTAACGCTCCGCCGCTGAGCTTGGCGTTAAATTTTTTTACTTTGATTTTTAAAGTTCATTTTGTTTTAAACTTCTTTTAATTTACTAAAATTAACATGAAAAAATTTATTTTTTCTGGACTTAGAGAGTCTTATTTAGCATTTAAAAAACTACCCGTTCCAGAAGATATTAAAGTTAAAAAATCATTGGATACTATTAAGGTATCAAAGTTGTCATCCGAAGGATTAGGGTTTCATAAGGATGAGTTGCAAGATATTGTGGATTTGATTAAAAATCATGGAGATAATCTTAATGATGCACAACTTAAAGAAGTGATGAATTATTTACAAGAGAGTGAAATAAGGGCACAGAATAAACGCATATTTTGGGTAAAATTATTTGTAACAATAATATTTACTGTCGGCATATTCACTGTGATTTTTTTACATAAAAATTTAGGCTTGGATGAAGAAAATGAAAAATACCTTTATGGATTACTTGGTGTTATATTGGGCCATTGGTTAGCATGAAGTGAAAACAAAACAAATTTATATCAATAGCCTTTCTACTTTGTTATTGGTATTTTCAGGTATGCTTGCTGTTACAGCATTAACAGGGGTAGTGCCTTGGAGATTTCTGATAAATGGCGGTGATAATCAAGGTGATTTTATAAGAATGATGATTACACTAGGTTCGCCTTTGTGGATTTTTTTATTTTACCTAAATCCTGCAAGCCCTAAAAAACAGACGGCAATCCCCGCTTTTTTTGATACTCAATTTTTTTTAAAATCCGCCAACGCGGTTCTGCCTATGTATTTATGGCATTTGATCCTCGACACATCCGAAATTACACAAAA
>CAIQND010000486.1 GCA_903873045.1 uncultured Methylococcaceae bacterium
GATGGAAGGATAAACCAGGGGTTCGCCGATGGATTTTTTATAAGAAAATGCCGCAATGGTGCGTACCTGAGAAACCAGATTGGCAACAATTTGTATCTCTGTGGATTCATCCAACTCGTCAGGCAGTGGATAAAAAGTGGACAAGGAGGCCACCATAGTCGCAAGAATACCCATGGGGTGAGAACCGCGCGGGAAGCCGTTAAAAAAATGATGCACATCCTCATGAATAATAGATGATTCATTTAGTCGGGTCGAAAAAGTCAGCAACTTTTCACTGGTCGGCAATTCGCCGTAGAGCAACAAATAAGCGACTTCAACAAAGCGCGAATGTTCGGCCAACTCTTCAATGGGATAACCACGATAACGGAGTATGCCTTTTTCGCCATCGATAAAAGTGATGGCACTTTCACAGGCACCGGTGTTTCCGTAACCGTCATCCAGTGTCACATACCCGGTTTCGCTACGTAATTTGGTAATATCAATGGCTTTTTCACCTTCAACACCCATGTAAGTCGGCAAGGAATAGGTTTTATTTTCCAGTGTCAATGTAGCCGGAGTTAGCAGTTTTAATTTATCGCTCATTTAAAAAAATCTCCTGATAAGGTGTCGTTATTTCTGACGGGTGGTTCGCTACGCGTTAATTCACGCACGCAACGCCCGGTCATTATTGTCGTTTATTTTTCATTTCGGTGGGCAAAAAAAACAATGCCCACCTTAACAAATCCGCAATTATCGATTGCGATGACGTAAATCCAGCGTAAACGGATAATCGGTGCTTAACTCTTCCGCAGGTGGTGCCATTGCTCTTGGCGCTGTATCAGCAATGCTGAATTTTGCCAGTAACGGTTTATCCGACGCAGCAACGCGGGTAGTCGCCATCGGTGGCCTGATAATAACCCCCGGTGTATGGCCATAGTCCCAGAAACGGGTCATGCGTCGTGTTTCGGCCGCATAATCGTTGACCGGGAAATCATCATAACTACGACCGCCTGGATGCGCGACATAATAAGTACAGCCACCCACTGAACGGCCATTCCAAGTATCAATGACATCAAAAACCAAAGGCACATGGGGCGCTATCGTAGGATGCAAGGCTGACGGTGGTTGCCAGGCCCGATAACGGACACCGGCAACAAACTCGCCTTTGCGACCGGTGTTGCGCATGGGTAAGCGTCGACTGTTACAGGTAATGACATAACGCCCTTCAGTAAAGCCGGTGACCGATACCTGGATACGCTCAACCGATGAATCTACATAACGCGCGGTGCCGGTGCTACTGACTTCTTCGCCCAGTACATGCCAAGGCTCAATAGCAAAACGCAACTCCATATCAATGCCGTCAATCTGGGTATTGCCATAACGTGGAAAGCGGAATTCGAAAAACGGCTCCAGCCATTCCAGATCAAAACCAAAACCGGCACGTTGCAAGTCTTTAGTGACTTGCTTCATATCTTCGCGGACATAATGCGGCAACATAAATTGGTCATGTAACTCGGTTCCCCAGCGCACCAAGTCGTGTTTATAAGGTTCGCGCCAGAACCAGGCAATCAATGACCGCAGTAATACGATTTGCACCAGCGACATTTGGGCATGTGGCGGCATTTCAAAAGAACGCAGTTCCAAGATACCCAGTCGGCCGGTTGAGCTATCGGGTGAATAAAGTTTATCAATGCAAAACTCGGAACGATGCGTGTTGCCGGTTATATCGGTTAGTAAATGGCGCAGCAAGCGATCAACCAACCAAGGCTCGGGCACTTCGCCTTCGGGTATTTGTTGAAAAGCAATTTCCAGCTCATAGAGTTTTTCGTCCCGACCTTCATCAACGCGAGGGGCTTGGCTGGTGGGGCC
>CAIQND010000487.1 GCA_903873045.1 uncultured Methylococcaceae bacterium
CGCTTGAAAAAGGTGTGATTGATGCATCTGAGTGGGTTGGTCCTTACGATGATGAAAAATTGGGCTTTTACAAAATTGCCCCTTATTACTACTACACAGGATGGTGGGAAGCGTGTTCGATGTACTCCATGTATGTGAATATCAAGGAATGGGAAAAGTTGCCTAAGCATTTTTAAATAAATTCCCCTCAGTCCCCCTTTTTCAAAGGGGGAGGTGAATACTTACAAATTGTTATACATTTAACGATCCCGTTATAAACTGAAAACGAGATCCCCAAAAACATTAAAAAAGCAGAAAGCCAATCCATCGTATTTCTGCCAAAACTGATCCCTCATTGGCGAACAGGTCACTAACCGGGGCAACGCTTACAGGCTTTATCGATTTCCTAAAGGAACTTGATCACATCGACTCGCCGGTTGACGTTACCTTTGTCAGTTTATTCGTTTCCTAATAAGGAGATAACCAATCCATGGATACCTTCTTAATTTTTAATAAGCCTCATTTTGTCATAGCGCTGTTTCTGCCAGCAGCGAGGGAGCAACGGCTTTTGTTACCATTTCGGGTGTCAATATTTGGGGCAGCACAATCGGCTTCTTTAAATGACTGGCACCTGCTGGATAAAAGACGTAAAGGGGTACGCCGCTACGCCCGAATTCGGCCAGAATTTTGGTTATTTCAGCATCACGGTTAGTCCAGTCGCCTTTTAGATAAGTGACACCCCCTTGTTTAAAGGCATCAAGAACCGAGTTTTGGCTCAACGCCACTTTTTCATTGACCAAACAACTAATGCACCACGCGGCCGTCAAGTTAAGAAATACCGGTTTCCCTTCGCTGCGCAATTCATTTAAACGCTCTGCCGAGTAAGCTTCCGAGTTGCTTGAAGATTTAATGTTTACTGAGGGCGATGCCGGTGCGGATTCTATGCCAAAATAACTCCCGACTAACGCGAACCACAGCGAGAACCCGGCAACGCCGGCACCGCTTAGTTGCGTGGTTCTTCCGGCAGTTTTGGTCGCTTCGTAGAGCCAGGCGGCAAACGCGATGATCACCATCCCGCCCAGCGCAACAGCGACGGCATTGACACCGGCTTGTTGTGCCAATACCCAGACCAGCCAAACAGCCGCTGCGTACATGGGAAAAGCCAGGCTCTGCTTTAACCGATCCATCCACACACCGGGTTTAGGCAGGCGTCGTTGTAAAGAGGGCCAGTGGCTTAACAGTAAATATGGCAATGCCAGACCCAAGCCCAAAGATAAAAATACGGATAACAGGGCGACTGGCGGTTGGGTTAAAGCAAAGCCCAGAGCAGCACCCATAAACGGGGCGGTGCAAGGTGTCGCAACAATGGTTGCCAAAACACCGGTAAAGAAACTGCCGCTGTAACCGGTGCGTTCAGCCAGTGAGGAGCCGATTCCCATGACCGAACCACCGATTGAAAAGACACCCGACAAACTGAGCCCGACCGCAAACATCAAATGGGCAACCGCCAGTACAAACAGCGGCGATTGAAATTGAAAGCCCCAACCTATTTCTGCGCCCCCCGCTTTTAGTGCAATCAGGACGCCGCCAAGCAAGGCAAAGCTTACGAGTATGCCCAGTGTGTAGGCTAGTCCATGCAGCCGGTTTTGCCGGGGCGCTTGGTGGGCATGTTTTATTAACGCTAGCGCCTTAATAGACAGTACCGGAAAAACACAGGGCATCAGGTTTAATATCACGCCGCCCAAGAAGGCCAACAGTAACGCGGAGGCCAGCACCAAGTCGGGTTTTTTGGCAGTAATCGTGGCGATATTGGCAACAGCCGTTCCTGCAACATTAATATGATAGCCCTGCGTAACCTCGCCATTGCCAGTCTCTTCGGTAACCGTCAAAACGCCCGTCAGTTTCTCGTCCTGAGATAACGGCGCATCTCCCGGTTTTAGTTGTAGCTCTATGGTATCGCCAGCAAGTTCCCAAGACTGTTCCGCGCTGTGTACAACCTTGCCCCATTTGGCAGGATAAAACCAAATATTTTTAATGGCGTTGGACTGAAATTTGGTGTCATTTATTTGTAACGATAAGGCTTTTTCGCTATGCGTTAAGCTGACCTGCCAAGGGCTTGGCACCGGCAAGCTGGCAAGAGCGGTTTTGATTAGTGGATTGCCGTCCCCAGCTGGGGTGCCGGGTGAGACAATCGGCAAAACCAGCGTCAGATCAACTTTTTGGGGAATGCATATTTCTTCACAGACCAGCCATTTTACTTTGGCATTAACCGGAAACTGAGCGCCGATAATGCTGTCAAGCGGCACTTTAATGCTTGAAATCAAGGTGACTTCATTTTCATAACCGTAATTGGTTACCGGCCCCAGAATAATTCGGATGGGCGTCGGCCATTGAATGTCGCCAACGGTTGAGCCACCGGGAAGTGCGTAATCAATAGTGGTCGGTAAACCGGAGTCGCCGGGGTTTATCCAATAGGTGTGCCAATGAGGAATGATGCGTTGATGGACACCGACCAGAATTTCGTCACCGGGATGCACGGCATCGACAGATGCAATCAGTTGTGCTTTGACCAGGTCGGTTGCCGCTTCTGGCGATGTCGCCTGTGCTTTTCCGCAAAGCAGTGCAACCAAAACAAACGCAATAGTCAGTGGACGAAATTCAAGCATAAAACCCCTAAAATTATCAGTAATAAGCCGTTGGTGTAACGTAACCC
>CAIQND010000488.1 GCA_903873045.1 uncultured Methylococcaceae bacterium
AAAGGCGCGAGAATAAGTTCTTACCAGCAGCGTTTGAAACTCCTTCTTAAAGCGTTCCCGTTCGTCTGGTGTCGCGTCTTTCCAAAGCTTACCCAAGACTAATGCGGAAATTTTGTCAAAATCAGTACTCGGCAAAATAGTTTCATTAACAAACTGGGTAACCTTGGTAAAATCCTTGATAAAGGATTTATCCTGCATTTTTTGTTGTAATTTTGTCGAAGCAAGCTCAATGGCTTGTTGTGGCGGTGACAAGTCAGCCGCCATTAGACTCGTAATGGGCGATAGAGCCATCAGTACTGCAAAAAAACCAAATAATGTGTAGCGTTTAATGATCATAAAACCCTCTAAGTTCAAGCCAGTGGTATGTAGTTGTCGTATTTTTCAAATATCAGTGAGTACATTCCCTGATACAATAAATGCTTTAATCAGTTAATCGTAAAGGCTGAATGACTCAGGCCTGAGTTTCTGATTTTTCCTAAACCCATGAGTATGGATAAGATGACATATAATAACATCAATTTTCCTCACACACGCATGAGAAGGATGCGCTATCACGATTTTTCGCGGCGTTTAATGCGTGAAAATAATTTGACGGCTGATGATTTGATTTACCCTGTTTTTGTGATGGAAGGCACCCATCAAAAAGAACCCATTTCATCCATGCCTGGCGTAAACCGGATGTCTCTGGATGTACTGCTTGCAGAAGCCGAAGAAATCCATCAGTTGGGTATTCCTGCCATCGCACTGTTTCCGGTAACGCCTGCCCATCAAAAATCAGATAATGCGGCTGAAGCTTATAACCCGGATGGCTTGGCTCAGCGCAGCGTGAGAGCGTTAAAAAAAGCCTTTCCCAAATTGGGTATCATTACCGATGTGGCTCTGGATCCTTTTACTTCACACGGACAGGATGGGCTGATTGATCAGAATGGCTATGTCCTTAATGATGAAACCATTGAGGTGTTGGTCAAACAAGCCTTGTCACATGCGGAAGCGGGAGCGGATATTGTGGCACCTTCTGACATGATGGACGGCCGTATTGGTGCAATAAGAATCGCCCTGGAGGCGCAAAACTACACCAACACCTTAATACTCGCGTATTCTGCCAAATATGCCTCCAGTTTCTATGGCCCGTTTAGAGATGCCGTGGGCTCTGCAGGAAACCTGGGAAAAAGCAATAAATACAGTTATCAAATGGATCCGGCCAATTCTGATGAAGCCCTGCGCGAGATTCAACTGGATTTACAGGAAGGCGCGGATATGGTCATGGTTAAGCCCGGAATGCCTTATCTGGATATTATTCGTCGGGTAAAAGAACAATACGGTGTCCCCACTTTTGCCTACCAAGTTAGCGGCGAATATGCCATGATCAAAGCTGCCGTCCAGAACGGCTGGCTGGATGAGAAACAGGTTGTTTTGGAATCTTTGCTGGCGTTTAAGCGTGCGGGTAGCGATGCCATTTTGACTTATTACGCCAAGTCTGTTGCTCGGTGGTTGCAAGAATGACAATGCCAGATCACTACGCGGTCTTTGGTGACCCGATTAAACACAGCAAATCGCCACGGATTCATCAGATTTTTGCCGAACAAACCGGACAAGCGCTGGAATATAAGGCGCAAGAAGTACCCGCTGAGCAATTTTCTGCGGCCGTGGCTGCATTTTTTGCCAATGGCGGCAAGGGCTTAAATTGCACCATTCCATTGAAAGAAATCGCCTGGGCTTATGCGGATGTTAAAACAGAACGCGCCAGTATGGCAAAAGCGGTTAATACGCTGGCGTTACAGTCGGATGGTTCCCTGCTTGGCGATAACACCGATGGTATTGGCTTGGTAACTGATTTAATGAGTAATCATGGTGTTACTTTGGCAGGAAGCAGAATCTTGATTTTGGGCGCGGGAGGCGCAAGCAGAGGCATCATAGCGCCATTGCTTGAGCAATCCGTGCAAGCTATCGTTATCGCTAACCGTACCATTGATAAAGCCGTCAATCTGGCGGCAGAATTTCAACATCAAGATGCCGTTACGGGTTGCGGCTTTAGTGATTTAATAAACCAGTCATTCGATTTAATCATAAACGCCACATCAACCAGTTTAAGCGGCCAATTACCGCCCTTACCCGAAGCGTTACTGGCAAAAAATGGCGTGTGTTATGACTTGGCGTATAGCAATGAGCCGACTGTTTTTGTGACATGGGGACAAGAAAACCAGGCGCTAAAAAGTCTGGATGGTTTGGGTATGCTGGTGGAACAAGCGGCTGAAGCTTTTTTTATCTGGCGAGGCATTCGTCCAAAAACTCGACCGGTTATTGAGCAGCTCAACGCAGAACGAAAGCTGTAAAAAGCGATTTTTCCACGAAAAATACGGCTACCAACTAAGGCGGGACACTTTTGACTATGAACAATCACCAGCAATTCTCATTATGAGAATACCAATAAAATCAAACAGATAAAATTAATATTTTGAGGCTTGGTCTTTTTTTTCCGCAGACATCGCTGATGAGGATGGAATAATCAAATTTAGAGCAAGTTTATGACCGGATTTTAGCTTTCATAAAATATAAAATCTTGATCACAAGCCAATCTTATCAACGTCAGAGGCTTGTTATTGTTATAACCCTTTAGATTTACGATATTTTCCCATAATGAGAATTGCTGAACAATCACGGTGAACCTAGAAAGAGTAACGATAGGTTGTAGGGGTAGAAAATTTTCTACCCTTACCGCACATCGTAATTTGCAACGTTAGTCGCGTAGGTTACGAGACAGCGTAACCCGACAAATCTCTGTGTCTATAAATCAATTGTATGCTTTGTAATTGCCATCCATGGCAACTGGATTCCGGCCAACCCTCGCTTCGCTCTCCCTGCCGGAATGGCGGACTTTTTGGTACTTGGCGAATCATTCTTCTGCCCAACGCCCCGCCTTAGTTGGTAGCCAAAAATACGGCTACTGATTTATCAGCCCTGTCTGCCGGATTAATCAGCATGGTCATATTGCAAAAACGCAGATTCCATTAATTCAATTTCTGCTTTTGATACACCCACTTTTTTAGCCACAAACCTCCAATCTTTAACAACATCAATAACATCTTCAATAATTTGTTCTGCTTTTGATGGCGTTAATTCATACATGTCCGCAGTAGTCAGTACTGTGTCTATGCTGGGCCAGTTATCGCAATCATCAATATTAAGGACGTGCTCAGCTTTATCGATATTGGGATTAATATCAAATGCCGGAGAAAGCTGCCAGCCTGACGCTGATAAGACGAAGCCATGATTTCGTAAATGATCATCCTTGTTGCCGACAGCCACATTAAATGCAACACGTCTAAATAATTGTTCAAGGTCAGAGTCAACATGCGAGTTGCCCCTGATTGTCATTAGTCATTAGGCATTGGGCTATATCAAGATAACTGGAACCCTCGCTTTCTGATTTCTTAAGCATTGTCATGGCGGATGCGTAGAACACTCTTTTGAGTCCATGCCGATCAAATCTTTTCACACAAAACGTATGGTGCTCGCCACTCAACTTAATAATTTTTGCTTTTGGAACATTGATCTTTGCGGCCACAGCCAGTTGATGAGTAATGCCTTCCCATGCACCTATGTCACGATCATCATCTTTCGCCGGAAATTTAGCGATCCAAATAGACCCATCAGTATCAGTGAAATTAGGTGATTTCCGAAGAATATTTTACCCATTTAGGATAGAATTTCCTTATCATTTCACTTGTTGAGTACGAACTTTGCAATCCACCACTGAAACCTCTCTCTTACCCTTGAGTGCATCTCAAATCGAAGACTTAAAATTAGCGAGTTCAAAAATGTCAGGAGCAGATCGACGAGCATTCCAAGCAGCAATGACATTGAAATATTGCCAGGGTAATACCCGTCAAGCGGAGGGAGTGTTTGGTTGGGGTCGCGAAACCGTACAGTTGGGTTTGAACGAACACCGGACTGGTGTCATTTGCCAAGGAGCACAAGCCGCTTACGGCGGCGATAAGTTATGGGAAGAAAAGCACCCTGAGGTGGCGCAAGCCTTGTGGGAGTTGGCAGAATCCTATAGCCAGCAAGATCCGACTTTTAGGACATTGCTGTCGTACACCCGATTGACCGCAGCGGAAGCTTTGAAGCAGTTGCGCACCCAAGGTTTTCAGGAAGACCAATTGCCGTCGCCCAGCACCATGGCCGAGGTTCTGAACCGCAACGGCTACCGTTTGCGCAAAGTGCTCAAGGCCAAGCCGCAAAAGAAAATTCCCGAAACGGATGCTATATATACCGATATAAAGGAAAAAGATGGCAATCCCGCCGAGGACGAGCATTCAGTGGACAACAAGGCCAAGCCGCAAAAGAAAATTCCCGAAACAGATGCTATATGTACCGATATAAAGGAAAAAGATGGGAATCCCGCCGAGGACGAGCATTCAGTGGACAATAGGCTGGTGAAGCGCATCAGCATTGACTGCAAAGCCACAGTGAATATCGGGGATTACTCACGGGGCGGAAAGACACGCGGTGACTCCCTTGCTGCTGATCATGACATGGGGTGTAAGGAAAAATATACTCCCTTTGGCATCGTAGACGAGGATAAAGGCTCTCTGTATCTGGCATTCGGAAGCTCTTACAAGACCAGCGATTTCATCGTAGATAGCTTGATGGGCTGGTGGGAGAGCATCCCAGAGCATGAACGGTCGGCTATGACGCAAATCCAGATAAAGCTCGACAATGGCCCTGAAAGTAGTGGCGTGCGTACGCAGTTCCTCAAGCGCCTCGTGGACTTCGTCGACCACACCTGCAAAATCGTCCAACTGTTGTATTATCCACCTTACCACAGCAAGTACAATCCGATTGAGCGTTGCTGGGGTATTTTGGAGCAGCACTGGAATGGAGCCAAGCTGGAGACTGCCGAAATCATGCTGGAATGGGCAAAAAGTACGACTTGGAAAGGTATACAGCCATTGGTCAACCTCAGCAAGACGGTTTACCAGAAAGGGATTTCACTATCCAAAGTAGCGATGCGGACGATTGAAGCCAGACTGGAACGTAACCCAATCCTACCCAAATGGGACATCTTGATTCGACCCATCTAATGGGTAAATTAATTTCCGGAAATCACCTAGGTACTTACAACCAAATATTAATCACATCGTTTTGATGCTGATATTTTTTAAAAAACGGCTTTTTCGTTCAGACACTACATAT
>CAIQND010000489.1 GCA_903873045.1 uncultured Methylococcaceae bacterium
CCGGACTTAATTACCGGAATACATGGGGATGACCCCGTGAAGTTGTATAGTGAGTTATGTGAAGTTGTCGAAGATGTTATTCTTCATTTTGAAACAGAAAAGCGTTTATTTCCTAGCCCACGCATTCGCCCTATGCAGGATGTTGCCTAACTCAACGCACCAGCAAGTAGCCGCGTGGGTGCGAATCGCGCATCACAACCATGCCAGAGAAAGAAACCTGATAGGTTACAGGTAAAAAACAAAAATAGATTGCGGCATAAAAAAACGGAAAAACGGGGTCAGGTCTTGAATTTTGCACAATCAGTTTAAAATCGAAACATTCCAAAATACAAGACCTGCCCCCCTCCCCCCCGCTTTTTCTATTTTCCTTCGAAGATCGGCAGAACCCTCTTCAGGGCTGCCGATCTTTTGGTGAAGGTATGATATATGGGTTCAATTTTTCCGCAGTTGACGACGATTTACGCCTAACAAACCGACCAAAGCGGAACCGAACAGCCAAATGCTTGTAGGTACGGGCACAGCAGCAGGGCCGCCCCCACCATTGCCACCATTATTAACACAGTCCAATGTGCCACAAACCGTGCCGACGCCATTACCGGAAAAAGCAATATTATAAGCCGCCGGATTGGCACCAGAAAGTGCATACACAGCGGCGTTTTCGGGTAACACAAAGCTTTCCATGGTCACGGTGTTAATGAAATTGCTTTCGCCATTGCCATAAACACTTGTCTGAAGGTAAGAATTTAGATACAAAGGATCACCATAAGTGAAGGTGTAATCCCCTTGTAGCGTCAATTTTTCAATATTTAAAGCCCCGGTGCCGGATAAATAACTCCAGATGCCATTCTGAAAGATTTGTTCACTCCAGCTTTGGCTACTAACAACAACAGAATTATAAGTGTCGGTAACCGGATCATACACATTATCCGTGTAAGTATTGTTATAAGTGTTGGCGCTAAGCCCCAAAATTTGCGTCCCATTAAACGTGCTTAAGCTGTAGTAGATTTGCGCATTATCATTGTTGATTGATGTGCCATCCAAAAAGCCGTCAACCTGCATTGCTATGTGAGCCGTACCGGTGCCTGCGCCCCCCGAAATTTGATACAACTCTTCCCAGCGGGAGGTCGCATAGCTATAGGTGTTCGTTGATGTGTTGATGGTGATGGGGTTGCTTAGATCTGACGTACCTAAAATTTGTGGATAAGCCACTACCGTTTTATCTACTTTGCTAAAGCCGTCGGTTTTTACCCCGGCATGATTAAACCCCCAATCCGTTTGAGCATAAGCTGACTTGTTAATATCACCCGCGCCTAACGTAGCGTCACCTGTAAAAATCCTGTTAAACGCAGCTGCAACAGGGACACTGCCTGCTGTATTGCCTGATGTGTAGTCATAAGCACCATCAAGTTGACGGTTAATATTGAACGGTTGGCTACCCAGCAAAGAGCCACTGACGGTACCATCCATGTTGTAATAGCCCCAGACCTGATTGTCTACCCGGTAATTAGCCGCAGAAGCGACAGAGGTAGCCGTCAAGCCAATAATAACAGCGACAAATGGTTTTAAATACATCGAATATTCCTTAAATTAATTTATGATTTTATATCATAATCCAATACCTTCGCCAAAAGCAAGGCAGCGCGTAGGATGGGTAGAGGCAATAGCCGAAACCCATCATAATTAATTCCTTATGCGATGGGTTTCGGAAAAACGGGTAGAGCGACCCCGTTTTTGTTGGCTTATTGACAGGGGCAGGCTAATGGGTGCCCCCGTTTTTTTTCGGTCGGTTAAACTTGAACAACGGTCATTCAAAAATAGCTGGTGAGCGGTGATTTCCGACAAATCCCAAACTTCACACCTCGGCAGATTTACGTCGGCTGAAGCCAATAAAGCCAGCAAGTGCGGAGCCGAATAGCCAAATAGCCGCCGGTAATGGAACCGCTGCAACAGAGCCGGAGACCAAAGTGTCGGCTACGCTTGAATACGTGTTGATGCCATTATAGGTAAGGTCTGAAATTGTATTGAATGACGGCGAAGCTGGATTGGTAAAGTCTATAGTGAACAATATACTATTACTTACAAAACCACTTGGATCAGCATCGTCTAAACGGTTCTGCGAGATGGGTGCCGCTGCGTAATTGTTACCGACATAATCGACCCAATCAATAGATTCACTTACCGAAGAATCAATAACAGAACCGCCTGCCACATAAACCGGGCCGGTTTGGCTGGTTGAATAACCCGTCAACACCCCGTTAACAGCAATGGCGTTAAAGTCGACATCAAAGGTCACGTTGCCATTAAAGGTTGCGCCGGATTGGAAGGTCTGGCTCAGCGCGTAAATAGAATTTGCCTGAGCCGATTCTATAAACCCCATGCTCAGCGACAATGCGGCTGCAATAGCCAGTTTTTTATATTTCATACAGTCTCTCTGTGTTTTTTAATGAAGGTTAAGCCGTTCAAAAGCGCAACTGATCGCAGGACTTTGCCTTAATACCGGTCAAACAAGGGCTGCAATCACGGTTTAAGCGTCTCGGTATGCGCATCATCGGGAACAAAACCGGGCGGTGGCATGGCCGCCGCCGGATTGCTCTGCCGACCCTGCATCAGGATGGCGTGGATGCGTTCGGTTTGTTCCAACCCGACACGTTCCTGTTCCTGCAATACTTTTTCGGTTTCCGCTTTGACCATATCTGCCTTGTGGTCGTGCCAGGCATCCATTAGCAGCAACGAAGCCAAGGAACCTAGAAACACGCCCAGGGCTATTTTCAGTACGAGTTTCATGGCTTGATGAGCACCCTGATCGCCAACGGATGAATGGGGAATTAAAAAGCCATTGCGTTAAACAACGGCTTTAAAACGGATGTAAAACTTAGTGAGTTGTCGGCAATAAGTTAGCCTCCGTGGTATTTACACATTTAGGATGGCCCCAGCCTTTGGCGCTTACACCCATTTGCAGTCCAGGCACAGTACGGACATCAAACACTATATTATCGGGACGATTGGCATCACCGGAAATACCACTTGTTACATAATCCAACGCCAAGGCATGACGGGTTCTCCAAGCG
>CAIQND010000490.1 GCA_903873045.1 uncultured Methylococcaceae bacterium
GGCTGAATTATTGCTGCGAAAGGCATTAAGGCCTTCGTCATACCATCGATACAGGCTGTGTTGCGGGGTGTTTTCAAGGTACGGGATGTGTATTTGAATCACGTGTTTTTGACCGATACGATCCAGCCTGCCGATGCGTTGCTGCAATAAATCGGGGTTGGTGGGTAAGTCCCACAGAATCAAGTGATGGACAAATTGAAAATTTCTGCCTTCGCTGCCAATTTCAGAACAGATTAATAGCCGTGCCGAGCTTTCCGGATCGGCAAAATAAGCGGCGGCTCGGTCGCGCTCAATAATGGTCATGCCTTCGTGAAAAACCGCCGAAGCAATACCGACACGATCTTTTAAGGTTTGTTCCAGATCAATAGCGGTTTGCGCGTGTTTACAGATTAACAAGGCTTTTTGACCGCGCAATGAGGCGCTTGATTTGGTTTTTACCGACGTAATTAGTTTGTCAACCAACCAGATAAAGCGGGGGTCTTGTTGTAAGTCACTAGCGCGTTCCCACGCTTCAGTTGGGGTGCTTAGGCCGGTTAATGCATAGCCATAGCGTTCGCGTTCCGGAAAGCCTTGCACGGTTTGCCGTGAGTTTCTGAATAAAATCCGTCCTGTTCCATGATGATCGAGCAATATCTTAATCAGTGCTTCTCGTGCAGACGCCGATTTTAAAGGGTCATTAAGATTTTCCAGCAAGCCGCCGACATTGTCGTCTTTAAGTAAACGGGTTAAATTTTGCTGGTCGTGCGCATCCAAGGTTTGTTCAGCCAGTAACAATTTGGCGGCATGGGCAACGGGTTCAAACAGTCGTTCTTCTTCAACGAAGGCAGAAAAGCTGTAAAACCGGTCAGGGTCCAGCAATCGTAAGCGGGCAAAATGGCTTTCTTTGCCTAACTGTTCGGGCGTGGCCGTCAATAAAATAAGGCTGGGCGTTTGCAGACTGAGTTGTTCTACAAACCGGTATTCCGGGCTGGCGGCTTGCTCACTCCATTCAAGATGGTGCGCTTCATCAACGATGACCATATCCCAGCCTGCTTGCAGGGCTTGTTGTTGGCGGTTCGGAAAATCAGAAAAAAACCGCTGACTGCACAGGATTAATTGTTCAGTTAAAAACGGATTATGGTCATCGTCCGAGTCTGCATTTTCATCCAGGCCGTCATCATTCAGTTCTTCAAGGCAGCGTGCCTCGTCAAACACACTAAAACGCAGGTTGAAGCGCCTCAGCATTTCGACCAGCCATTGATGCAAAAGGCTTTCCGGTACGATAATTAAAACGCGATGCGTCAGGCCATTAATCAGCCGATGATGCAATATCAAACCGGCTTCGATGGTTTTACCCAAACCCACTTCATCTGCCAGCATAATCCGGGGCGCAGACCGGTTGGCGGATTCGTGGGCAATATATAATTGATGTGGAATTAATGAGGTGCGGCCGCCCAGCAAGCCTTTAACCGGTGACTGTTGAAGTTGCCGCAATCTTCGCCAGGTTTCATAGCGGAGCAAAAACCATGAACTGGGATCAATTTGACCGGTAAACAATCGATCTTGAGGCTTGTTAAACTGAATGTGATGATTGAGTTCAACTTCTTCCAACAAAACTTCTTGTCCCTCTGCATTTTTTCCGACGTAGATAATCAAGCCTTCTTTCTCGATTAGCCTTGTAACGGTTAACTCTTCTTCATCAATGGATTCAATGATATCGCCAACGGCAAAGCTGACGCGAGTTAAGGGCGCGTTATCACTTGCATAAATGCGTTGTTCGTCACTGGCTAAAAAAAGCACGGTGACGCGTTTGAAACTTACTTCAAGAATAAGACCTAAACCAAGCTCTGACTCGGTATTACTAATCCAGCGTTGACCGGGGATAAAATCTGCCATTGATTAAACTGCCATTACACATCAAAAAATCACTATTATAAGCGTTACCGAAGAATTGTTTCGGGTTTTATGTGCGCTAATTAAGTGACAGGGCAGGTTGGCTTATCACTCAATCTTCACGTTTTTAATTCTTGATTTCGGGGAATTCAGCGAATTCAGCGATAACAAGCATTAGGTGTAGGCCGGAATAAGACCACCCAAGCGTAGCGCGTGGTGGCGTTTCCGGCACACTCGCACAAACATGCCGGAAACGCTTGTTCTCGCTTACGCTTAAAAAGCCTTATTCCGGCCTACCTCTATTGGCCGTTATGTTGCTGGTTATCTAGTACCTATAAAGTCAAGGTAAGAAAAGTTGAAGATCAAGTGTCAGGCTTTGTTAAGCCGCCATTAAGGTTAGGCAATCTATCATCTCTCAGCATTAAAGAATTGATAAATTGTTTGTTAAATCACCTTACTCAAAAAATAGAATTTTATGAAAAAGTTAAGTTTTATAATCCAGTTATGCGCTGTTGTAATTTTGTACTCGACGGCCTCTTATGCGGATGACGATGACCGTGGATGGGGCGGTTATGGCTATGAAAATCATGGTGGTGGGCATCACGGTCATCAC
>CAIQND010000491.1 GCA_903873045.1 uncultured Methylococcaceae bacterium
AGAATTTCCGTTTGTAAATCTATCCCCATGACTTGGCTCGGGCTTATCCCGGGCTTTTTTTTGTTAGGCAACTCGCAACAAATAACACCCGCCACGTTTCGCAACACTACTGTTTAGATGAGATTTTCCCAGCTCAATGTGAAGATTAAGTGCCGGAAACGACGTAGGCCGGAATAAGGCTTTTTGAGCACAAGCGAGAATAAGCGTTTCCGGCACTCTGTACGATATGCCGGAAACGCCACCACGCGCTACGCTTGGGTGGTCTTATTCCGGCCGATGCCTAGTACAAATAAACCCGTTTAGTGACTGCAATTTTAGGTGCGCGATGCGCACCCTCTACCTATCTCATGGCAAGATAAACCGTTGACTGAGCCGAGCTGAAGTCGGCAAAATCGCTTCGACTCCGCTCAGCGAACGGCTTAATTTAAAATGATATTGGAGACTATCTGTTTATTTAGAAACACTGTCTGATGCTGAGCTGCTGTTTTTTCAACAAAATAATTTTGCCTCAACACGACACATTAAACAAAGGGCTTTTAGACAACCCGAATAAAAAAACTTTATCATTAAAAATCATATTGTTAGGCCACCCATAACAACTCTTTTAACATTTTAAGCGCATTGGCACGATAGCTGCTTTACTACAAGGGAATGCATCGTAATTACGCACCCGCTGTGCGCTTTAATAATTAACCTAGAGAACAAACCATGAAAAAACCTTCTAAATTACTGCTGTTATTGTTGATATTTGCCGCACCTATCGCCTTTGGGGCAACTAAAAGCGCTAAAAAAGTAGAAGCGCCAGCCGCTGTTGCAGACGCTTACAAACCCACGTCATTACAACTTCACCGCGCCGACCTGGATGCCCTGCTGGCAAAACCCGATCAGTTGCTCATTATAGATTTACGTCGCCCCGATGAAGTCAGTTCAATTGGCGGCTTTCCTGTTTACCTGAGCATTCAGGCTGACCAACTGGAAAAAAGCCTGGATTTAATCCCCAAAGAAAGAACGATTGTCACTGTATCCAATCATTCCGGACGCTCCGGCAAGTCGGCTGATCTGTTAACCGGCAAGGGCTACAAAGTGGCAGGTTATGTTGGCGCTCAATACTACGAAGCCGAAGGCGGTAAATTGACTAAAGTAGCGATACCGGCACCCAAGGCTAAAGCGCCTGCCGAAAAGCATAAGCACTAATTTTAATACAGCGGCAATAACAAAGGTTTCGAACGCTTTAATTTTTGGAGTACGTCAATGAACAAAAAGAAACTATACCTCGCAATTTTGTGGGGACTTACCGGCGCAATAGCGGGGGAAACCTTGGCAGCAGCGGATTTATTTAATAACCCGGTCGGTGTTATCGGTACAAAACCACAGCCGGATTTATTTAACAGCCCCGTCGGTGTGATTGGTTCACCAGCAACACCCGCAGCACAAGCACCAGCAACGGCTGCAACGCCCGCCACTGAAAGCAAACCGGTAGCAGCAGCGCCCGTTGCTGAAAGCAAACCAGCGGCAGCAGCAACGACTCCAGAAGTTATAGCGCCACCCGCTACGCAAGCACCGCAAACCGGTCAGTCGGCCTTGATAGCCACAGACAATACACCCGTAGTGGCTGATGCCCAAGCGCCACAAGCTGCCAAATCAAAGCTGTGGTCTTATCAACCGGTTAAGACGCCCGACCAACCCGCCGTTAAAAATAAAGCGTGGGTGCGCACACCCATTGATGCCTTTATCCTGGCGCCTTTGGAAGCAAAAGGACTGGCACCTTCGCCTGATGCAGATAGGGCAGCCTTTATACGCCGGGCCACTTTGGACGCTTGGGGAGTTATTCCCTCACCTGAAGAAGTTGCCACTTTTGTCAACGACACCGGACCGGATGCTTATGAAAAGCTCGCGGATCGCTTGTTGGCATCGACCAAATACGGAGAGCGTCAGGCGCGTCGTTGGTTGGATTTGGCTCGATATGCAGACAGTACCGGTTTTCAGAATGATGATACCCGACCTAACTTCTGGCGTTACCGTGACTATGTAATCAACGCGTTTAACCACGACAAACCTTATTCTCAATTCATTCAGGAACAAATTGCCGGTGACGAGATATTACCTGATAAACAGGAAGGCTTGGTAGCAACCGGTTTTCTGGCAGGTTTTCCGGACAACAGCAACTCACGCGACCTGGTGCAGCGTAAATATCAAATTACTACCGATATGACCGATACCGTCGGTAAAGTAATGTTGGGTCAAACCGTTGAGTGCGCACGGTGCCACAATCATAAATTTGACAAGATTAGCCAGAAAGATTATTTCTCGCTACAGTCATTTTTTGCCAATACCAGTGCAGTTGACAATATCCCTGCACAGAAAGGCGCTGTAGAAGTCAAATACGAAAAACAATTAGACAAATGGGAAGCGGCGACCAAAGAGATTCATGATAAACAAAAAGCGATTATTGATCCTTATCGGGAAGTGGCGCTTAAATATCATAACGAGCGTTACCTGACCGACAGCCGGGAATCCATTTTCAAACCCAAAGAACAATGGAATGCACTGGATCGCTGGGTTAATCATCGCTTGGCTAATATTACTGACGAAGACGATTTGGTCGCTTACCTTCGTGATGCCAGCGTGAGTCCGGAAAGTAAAAATTACACGCCGGACATCGCGCTAAAGAGTCAGGAATATAAAGAACTGGTCGAGCAACTGAAAAAACTGGATGATCTAAAACCTGCTTCAGGTTCAACGACTATTTCTGGTGTCAGTGAATTAGGCCATCCTGATTCGCCCCCTAGTTATGTGTTTTTTGGCGGTGACCATGAGCGTAAACTAGAGGAAGTTCAACCGGCATTTCCAGAAGCTATTACTGATGAAAAACCGGTCATTACACCCACAGCCTTTTCTTCAGGTCGCAGAACGGCGTTGGCAAAATGGATCGCCAGCGATACTAATCCGTTAACGGCACGCGTCTACGTTAATCGTGTCTGGGAAGAATACTTCGGGCACGGCATCGTGGAAACCGTCAGTGATTTTGGTAAAGCGGGTCAAAAACCGACCAATCCCGAGTTACTGGATTATCTGGCGTCCAAGTTTGTCAAGGAAGGCTGGAGCGTTAAAAAATTACATCGCGAGATTTT
Source organism: uncultured Methylococcaceae bacterium (assembly GCA_903873045.1). Taxonomy (GTDB): domain Bacteria; phylum Pseudomonadota; class Gammaproteobacteria; order Methylococcales; family Methylomonadaceae; genus Methylobacter_C. Next base: position 3,132 of record CAIQND010000491.1, read on the forward strand.
ACTGTCCAGCGTCTATCGTCAATCTTCTGATTACCGTGAAGATGCGGTTCAGGCTGATTCTGAAAACAAACTGTTGGCGGTATTCCCACGCAAACGTTTGGAAGCTGAAGAAATTCGCGACTCGTTACTGGTAGCCTCAGGTAATTTGGAAGATAAAGTCGGCGGCCCCAGCGTGTTCCCGCCCATACCGGCAAACTTGGGAGCAGCAGCGACTCAATGGAAAGTTTCAAAGGATAAAAAAGATCAAAATCGTCGTAGCTTGTATATCTTTACCCGACGCAGCCTTCCTTATCCATTGCTGGATACCTTTGATATGGCCACCGCACAAGAAGCCCATAGCAAACGTGACGTAACCACGACACCGCTACAATCGCTGGCACTGTTTAATAGCGACATTGTATTTGGCTGGTCACAAGCCTTGGCAGGACGGGTTATTAACGAAGCAGGTAATGATGAGTCTGCGCAATTGGACAGGCTTTATGAAATATTGTTTGCACGTAAAGCATCTGCTACTGAAAAAGAAACATTGGGCAAGTTTTTGAACACCCATGAAAAAGTCGTCAGAGACAAGACTTCAGAAGGTAAATTTGAGGTCAGCATCCCTACCGGCTTGAAGGACAGTCCTAAATTGGATCCCATACGTGCGGCCGCTTTTGTTGATCTGGTGCACACGGTTGCAAACTCTAACGAGTTTATATACCGATTCTAACGATAACTATCACTTTTTTATAGGAAACATGCATCATGAACGATCAATCACGTAGAGACTTTTTACTCAAATCCGGATACGGACTGGGCGGACTTGCGCTGGGTGGCTTATTGCCCGGTGGCGGCTTACTATCTGCGGCATTAGCCGCTGATTTAATAGATCCATTGGCGGCCAAAGCCCCTCATTTTCCGGCTAAAGTTAAATCTGTCATCTGGCTGCACATGGACGGCGCACCCAGCACGATCGACTTATATGATTACAAGCCTGATTTGATCAAACTGCAAGGACAAGAGGTTCCCTCCTCTTTTATGAAAGGTATCAAAACCAGTACCCAAGGCGGTGTCGGCAAGCTGTTTGCTTCCAACAGAACCTGGAAACAACATGGCGAAAGTGGTGCCTGGTTCTCTGATTTGGTGCCTAATATAGCCAAGCATGCTGACAAAATCGCCTTTATCAAATCGAGTGTGACGGTGGGTGCGACTCACGACATTTCGATACTTAAATTAAATACCGGCGGTTTAAACCCGGGGCGCCCATCGCTGGGAGCTTGGATACAATATGCACTCGGTACTGCCAACCCTGACTTACCCGCTTATGTAGTGCTTTACAATGGTAAAAGAGAACCTACCGGCGGTTCTATTAACTGGAGTTCCGGTTTCTTGCCGGCTGTTTATCAAGGCACGGCTTTCCGTCCGGGTGACTCCCCAATCCTTTACTTGGATCGGCCGGTGACTGAAGCTGCGGCTCAACAAACCGAAAACCTGAACCTTTTAAAGTTTCTAAATGAAAAGAAAGATGCTGCGTATCCCGGTGACACTGAGCTGCAAGCCCGTGTACGTGCTTACGAACTGGCATCACGCATGCAATCGACAGCACCGGAAGCCGTTGATCTAAGCAAAGAAAGCGATAGCACCAAAGAGCAATACGGCTTAAATGACGACGCTACCAAAGGCTACGGAACCAGCCTGTTACGGGCTCGACGCTTGGTTGAGCGCGGCGTGCGCTTTATTCAAGTGGTGTCCGGCCCCACGGATGTGGGTGGTGACAGCAGAAACTGGGATGCCCATACCAACCTTGAAGAAAATCATTCACAACATGCCAAAGCCGTCGATAAACCGATCGCGGGACTGCTGGCTGATTTAAAAGAACGGGGGTTGCTGGATTCAACGCTGGTGGTATGGACTTCCGAGTTTGGCCGCACCTCTTATGGCCAAAGCGGCACCGGACGCGACCATAATGCCTGGGGCTACACGCAATGGCTTGCGGGCGGCGGCGTTAAAGCGGGAACAACCTATGGGGCAACGGATGAAATTGGTTTGCAGGTGGCAGATAAAAGCACAGCGGTTGATACTTATGATTTACACGCGACTGTTCTCAATCAAATGGGCTTGGATCATTTAAAATTGATTTATAAATATCAGGGCCGTTCAGAACGTCCTACCGTTGTTTATGGAAAAGTTATTAAAGAACTTCTTGCTTAACAATGTGCATGAAATAACTTAGAAATCTTACTCCCTCTCCCTCTGGGAGAGGGCTGGGGTGAGGTGATATAAACGGTCAAGTTATTTCATGCACGCTACTTAACATAAAAAATCGGTCGCACTGACTGGATTCGACCCTAAACCGGAAAGCTTGCTTTCCGGTTTATTTTTATTGACTGAATCTAGGAACAGACAAATCACTGTGACAATCTGTTAAATAATTTGTCGACAAAAACAGGGTGGCATGGAAACCACCCTTTTAAGGATAAAAATAATATGCGTAAGATGATTAACCTTTACGGAATTATTTTCGTGCTGGCAAGTGGTCTGGTCTATGCCGAAGCCGAATTTGATTTCGAAACGTTGATGGAGTCAATCGACACCAATGCTCATAACTTACAGGGCAATATTGCCAGTAAAGACACTGCGTCAACGATCACAATGGCCAAGCAAATGCAGAGCGATTTCAAACTGGTCGAAGGTTTTTTTGAAAAAAGAGGCAATGCCGCTGATGCGGTAACTGATGCCAAAAGATACGAAGATATGGCCGCCGAAATTGTAAAATTTGTGGAAGCCAGTGACTTTGATTCCGCCTCAACCAAGGCGATTGAAATATCAAATTCTTGTGATGACGCTTGTCACGATACTTATAAACCCCTTTAACCCCAATGTCGTTAAGTTAAGCGCCTCTTGGCAAGACAAGCCATTGGCTAAGCAGAGCCTCGTTGGCTGAGCGGAGCCGAAGTCGGCAAAATCGCTTCGACTCCGCTCAGCGAACGGCTTAACTGAATGACATTGCCTTTAACCCTTTTATTTTAAGAGTAAAACTATGAAACGTATTCTATTGGGCTGCCTCTTGTCGAGCACCATCACCTTTCCCGCTATCGCTGCCCTGAAGGCCGGTGATGCTGCACCGGATTTTCAAACGCAAGCGTCTCAGGCCGGTAAAGCCTTTAATTATTCATTGAAAGAGGCGCTACAGAAAGGTCCGGTCGTGGTCTACTTTTACCCGTCTGCCTTCACGGGCGGCTGTAATATTCAGGCGCATACCTTTGCCGTGAATGTTGACAAATTCGCGGCCGCTGGCGCTTCGGTTATCGGCGTGTCTTTGGACGCTATAGACCGGCTTAACGATTTCTCGGCTGATCCGGCTTATTGCGCAGGTAAAGTCGCGGTTGCCTCCGATGTCGATGGCACCATTTCAAAAGCCTACGATTTAGTCGTTAGAGAAGCCGCTGAAGGAAAGAAAGATTCACGCGGTGTCGACATAACCCACGGTTTTACAGAGCGCACTACGTTTATTGTGACACCGGCAGGCAAAATCTCGGCTACTTTATCGGGACTAAAACCCGCTGAGAATGTTGAAAAAGCGCTTGAAACGGTACAACAACTGGCGACAGACAAGCAGGCTGCGAAATAATTATGGGATTGTCGCGCCGGGTGCCGCAACAAAACCTCAAGGCGGTTTTATCGACACCCATGCGACCTAAGCAACTGTCACCTAAACGTTGGCAAAGAAACGCCTTATTGGCTATCAGTACTTTTGCCCTGCTCGCTTCAGTCAAAAGTATGGCGGCTGAAGAAAGCAGGGAAGTGACTGCGCAACGCCTTGGCAGCGGCAACCCGCTTATCGGCAAAGAGAAATCCGATGCGGGACGTTGCCAGGAATGTCATGGTGAGGCGGGTATCAGTAGTGATGCCAAAATACCCAATCATGCCGGTCAATATGCCGATTACTTGGTCAAACAGCTCAACAACTTCCAGTCCGGCGCACGCAACCACGAAGTCATGAATATTATGGCGGAGGACTTAAGTGCTGCTGACATGGCGGATATTGCGGCTTATTTTGCCAGCCAAAAGCCGATGCAAGGTGATGGAAGCGGCGAAAATCCGCTTGCCAAAAATTTGTTCGTCAACGGTGATCAGGCCAGGGCTATTCCGGCATGTGTCAGTTGTCACGGTGACGGTGGCAAAGGCAGGATTGAAGGCCAAGTGACCTACCCGGTCATTGGAGGCCAACGCAGGGTTTACCTGCGTACCCAATTGGTCAATTGGAAGTTGGGTGACCGCAGTAATAGTCCGGGGAATGTCATGAATAAAATTGCCAACGCATTGAGTGAGGATGAAATTGATGCCTTGGCCAATTATATTTCCGGGCTTTAAAAAAATCGGTCGGAGTTTGTTAGTGGGAGCGACACCCACGTCGCGATTTGAAACGTTAGTCGCGACGTAGGCATCGCTCCCACAACAGGCCGTTAATGAAATACTATTTCCTATTAATCATTTCCTCACTATTTATTTTTTTAAGAGGGTAGCAATGAAGTCTTTAAATTGGCTGTTATATCAAGTCCATCGCTGGGTAGGTGTGGTGCTGGGCTTGTTCATGTTTTTTTGGTTTTTTACCGGTCTGGTGATTATGTATTCCACGCCAACTACACAAAATCGCAGTCAGCAACTCGCCCATGCCGAAACCCTGGCTCCCGAACTCGGCTGGTTAAGCTTGGGTGAGGCTTGGGAGCGCAGTGCCGAAGCACGCAAAGCCGCTGCCGAACATAAACCCAAAGCTATGGAGAGTGCCGGTAAGCCACCCGTCAGTGGTGGCGAAAGTGTAGCCGCCAGCATTACTGATGCCCGCTTGGTACGTAGTGCCGACGAACCGTTATGGCTGGTTGAAGATACGCGCGGTCAGTATTTCGCCTTATCTGCGCTGGATGGATCACTGCGTAAAACCTCAGTCGAACAAGCATTAAAAATTGCAGAAAACTGGTTTAAAGACAGCGCTGACATCGGCATTATCAAGGCCGGTTTTATGGAGACCACCAAGAATCCGATTATTCTTCGCAATCAGGAGGCCTTAAGTCCTTTCCATCGCATTACCGTGGGTGACGATGGCGGCGAGCTGCTGATCTCGGAGCGTACCGGCGAAGTATTGCACGCCTCTACACACACAGACCGCGCTTTCTTTTGGGCCGGCAATTGGCTGCATTTGCTTAAACCGTTAGAAACAATAGCCTTGGGTAAAATTCGCAACGATGTCCAACTATGGCTGGGCTTGTCCGCAGCGATTGCGACCTTAACCGGTCTTATTATCGGCTGGTTGCGCTGGCGTCCGGGATTCGGCGGCAAACCGACTTATTCCCAAGGCCGCACCCAACCTTACCGGGAATTTTGGTTTAAATGGCATTTTTGGAGTGGCCTGATCGGCGGCATCGTGATCCTGTTTTGGGCGACCAGCGGTTTTGTTGACACCAACCCTGGAAAAATATTTTCACCCGCTAATCCCGGCCGGGAAGAAATGACCCGCTACTTGGGAAAAGGCATTCCCGAAGCCATGCTGACTTGGCAACCGGTGCTGCCGGTGCTACTGACAACAGCGGTCGATGGTGCGGACATTGTCGAACTGGGCTGGCGGCACCTGGGGAATGACACCGTATTACTGGCGCATACCCGTGACGGGCACCGGCTACCGCAAACCCTTAACGATGCCACTACCGAGCCACGGTTCAGCGAGACCGCCTTACTGGCTGCCGTAAATCGCGTGGCCGCCAATATCCAAGTGGAGTCACAAACGGTGCTGAACGAATACGACAGTTACTACTACCCAAGACACCATCAAAGCCTGGTTGAAAAACCGCTGCCGGTACTGTTGGTAAAAATGGGCGATGCAACCGGTACGCTTTTTTATCTGGATCCACAAGATGGTCGTCTGCTGGCCAAGCTGGATAGAAGCCGCCGGGTTTTTCGCTGGCTTTACTCCGGCTTGCATCACTGGGATTTCGGTTGGCTTTATCAACGGCCGCTATGGGATGTCTGGATGCTGATATGGGTATCGTTTGGATTGGTGCTGGGTGCCAGTTCGTTGGTAGTTGGCTGGCGGCGCTTGAAGCAAACTTTCTTCCCCAAAAAGAAAGTGGTTCGCTCTAAAAAAACTGAAACCCGGAAGCCTGTATCTATCGCACCCAGGTATTTATAGATTTTAATAGGTAATCATTCAGCCCCCTTTTTTAAAGGGAGGTGAATAACTACTTTAATAGCGCCGCAGTGTTTACAGTCAGTGGTAAAGTGCGCATCACGCACCTAAAATTGTATCCACTAAACAGTTTTATTTGCACCACAATCTATTATTGTTTTCTATTGGGTATCTATTGGGTTTCTACTTTGGTTGTGGTGCGCGATGCGCATC
>CAIQND010000492.1 GCA_903873045.1 uncultured Methylococcaceae bacterium
ATTGTCACCTCGACAATGATATAAAGGCTTGTCATGTTAGCCGCACTGCCCGCTTATCCGGTTCGTGCTGTTTAACGACTAACGACAGAGCTTGGAGCTGGTGAAGCACCCCAAGGTGTCATGACCTAAATATCGTAGGCTCTAAGAAAGCCTAAGTCTGGTTGAGTCCATCAGTACGAAAAAGCATATTGATAAAATGATTGATTCGTGCGCTGCATGGACGCAGGCACTAATCAATCAAGCCGGGCACTCAACTTATGGTGCTAATGTGTTTGGAGGTAGTGCGGTTATTAATTTATTTTCAGCGACCTCTCATAACGAAAAATCTTATTCAATAAGCCCTTCTGCTTTCATGGCTTTTTGCACGGCGGGACGCTCTGAAATTTTATCCGCATATCTTGCCAGTGCCGGCCAGCGGGAAATGTCAATATTAACATATTGCCCCCAACTTAGCGTGACGAATAAATAAGCGTCAGCCACACTGTAGTGTTCTCCGAGTAAATAAGGTTGTGATGCAAGGTGTTCAGCAACCGTCTCCAGGCGTTTTATCAAAAGGTCAGTCGCCAGTTCCTTAGCCGCTTCCGGGGCGACCGGATTAAACAAGGGTGAAAAGCTTTTATGGATTTCGGTTGAGATAAAATTTAACCATTGTTGTAATTGATATCGTTCGAAGGTACCCGCTGGCGGAATCAATTTTTTATCAGGTGCCTGGTCGGCAAGATACTGGACAATGGCAGGGCCTTCAGTGAGACTATTGCCGTCATCAAGTATCAGCAGGGGCACATAACCATTCGGATTTAACTGCTTGAAGTCTTCGTCGGTTTCGGTGAGCTTGCTTGTTAAATCCACTTTAATCAGTTCAATGGGCAGCTCTGCTTCGCAGGCTATGATATGGGGTGATAGTGAACAGGCGCCGGGGCTGTAATAGAGTTTCATGGTTTATTCCTCTTGGGTTGTGGAAGCTTAAATCAATCTTTGATGACTTCAATCTGAATGGCAATAGTAACATCATCACCCAGTTTGGGAGTATATTTGTCTACACCAAAAGCTGAGCGTTTGATGGTGGTCGTTGCATTGGCACCGCAGGTGTTCTTCATATTAATCAGGTTTAGCCCGCAATAAAAATGATCTACTGTCAGATGCACGGGTTTGGAAATGCCGTGCAGTGTTAATACGCCATCTGCGGCAACGAGTTGGTCTTGGTTAAAGTGTAGCTTATCTGAGGTAAACTTAATCTGGGGATAGCGTTCAGCGTTTAGAAATTCTTTGCCGCGTAAATGTTTTTCCAATTCAGCCAAGCCGGTGCTGATCGAAGCCGTTTCGATAGAAATCAAAATATATCCCGTTGCTGATTGCGGGTCAAGTAACACTTTGCCGCTGGTTTGATTAAAGCGCCCCCGTTGCACTGAAAATCCCAAATGATTAATCTCAAAGCTTGGAAAGGTATGTCTGGGATCAACGGTATAAGAATCGGCCGCCGTGGCGGAAAAGCTTAAAGCATAGCCAATAATCAGTGCAAGGAGGGTTTTTTTCATAAGGATTCCATTTAAGTTAATACGTCATTGGGCTACCAACTTAACACGGGGCAGACCTGACAGGTTTTATAAACCTGTCAGGTCTAACTCCAGTATTTTATATTGGCTACAGTGGGTAGCCGACAGGATTACCACGAACGGCTTAATTTTAAACTGTCCCACCTTAAGTGGGTAGCCCTTCATTCAGTGTCGCAGCCTGAGCGATTATGGCGGCTACCAACACAGAACTATAGTCTTTCAGTTGTAAATTTCCATTCACGTTGTTGTAAGCTCCTAAAGATACCATCCCTTGAAGAAAGGGTATCTATCGAGGTAAAAATTATTTATCTGAAAAATGTATAGTGTTAATTTTTATTTAGTTTGAAATTTGACAAAATAGAATTCAACGATTACATTACCAGCCCAATGCTGATTCTTGCTGCATGAATATAAATTTCGGCGACCCACTTTAGTCAGAACAAAAATACCGACGTTAGACCTGACAGGTTTATAAAACCTGTCAGGTCTGTCCCATGTTAAATTAATAGCCTTTTTCTAAAAGCAAATTAACTGCCTTGCTTGGTGCATCTGAGTATCGCGCCTTTTCTAACTTTACGTGCTCTATAGATAAAAAGGAAATAATCGTGTCAGAAATTATAAAAGTTAAGGACTTCTTCATCAGCTACAACATTGTCGACAAAGAGATAGCGGTATGGATTGCCTGGCAATTAGAGGCGGCAGGATATACGACCGTTATACAAGCCTGGGACATCGATTCTGGTCAAAATTTTGTACTGGCTATGCAAAAAGCCGCTACCGAAGCGAAGCGTACCATTGCCGTGCTGTCACCAGACTACCTAAGCTCAAAATTTACCGCACCCGAATGGGCCGCCGCGTTTGTTCAAGATCCCACCGGTGAACGACGGTTACTCATTCCGGTTCGGGTTCGGCCAGTCGAGCTTACCGGCTTGCTGTCACCCATTATATATATTGATTTGGTAGGAATTACTAAAGACGAAGCAAAATTACATTTATTGGAAAAAATTAAGGCAAGTCAAGACGGTCGCAGAAACAAGCCAGAAGTTGAGCCACCATTTCCCATGCTCAACGGTAGTGAAACCAATCAAAAGCAAACTTGTGAACTTCAATCTAGTGAGTCTAAAGCAAATGTACCTACCAAGAAAAAAGTAGCAGCAGAAGACGGGCCAGCGTTTAAGGCCGGTTTAATAGATAAATTTAATCAAGCCGAAAAAATCATAACCTTAATGGATAACTACTTGTTTGTTAACGAAGAAAAATCGTTGACACCCTTGGCGTTTTTGCTCTACGGGGCAGATAGACAGTGGCCGCAGGCTTTGAATAACATTCTTTATCTTGAAATTAAAAACCAGCTTAAAAAAAATTCTCGGCAAAAAAAATCGCCAGATATAGTGCAGTTAGATGAACCAGAATATAGAAGCAACATTACTCCAAAAGAATATCTTTACAAATTAATAGCCGATAAGCTCAGTTGCCCCTCAAACGATGAGAGTATTAGTGATAAGTTGGCTAAGACGGTTCCAAGTATTTTTTATAGACGACTATGGACCAGAGAATCAGAAAACCCCCAATTAATTCAAGGTATGCTCGCCGCCTGGGAAAAAGTCAAATATTCTAATGGTTCCCCTCGACATATTTTGATTCTTTTTTATGCACAAACTGATAAGCCAGCATCTATTTGGTCACGCTGGCTTAATAAGAATCCATCATTGATTGATAAAATCAATAAAACCTTACCGAGACAAATTAGAGAAAACCAACTACTTCCCAAGCTCGAATCCCCCGACCAAAAACGGATTGGAGACTGGATCCATAAACACTTCATCGACTCCGAAACAGAAAACGTTAAAGATTTTGTTAAGGATGAAATACGCAATAAACATGAAGAATGTAAAAAAAACAGGAGTAGCGGCAAAAAACAAATGGAGGGCATTCGAATCACCAAAAATGATTTTGAAATTCACCATCACGACTTGAAAAGCATTCTTATCAGTGCCTTAGCGAAATTTGAGCAGCCCGTTATTTAAAGGATTTTCTACTATGACATCAACGCCTCTTAGTGAGCATTATTACACCGGTAAAGGGCTGGAATCCACCCCTGAAAAATGGCGCAACCTCCCCTATATCAATCCTGACGACCTCACTGATCCCCGTGACTATCTGGCACCTCCCGATCTGGTGGCGGCGGTCAACGTGGCATTGGAATTGGGTATGCCGCTCTTGCTGACCGGTGAACCCGGTTGCGGCAAGTCGCAACTTGCCTATAGCTTGGCTTGGGAGCTGGGTTTTCCCCAAGGTAACCCCCTGTGCTTTACCGTTAAATCAGACACCCAAAGCCGCGATCTTTTCTACAGCTTTGATACACTTGGCCGCTTTCGTGCGGCGCAGGGAACCCGTGAGAATGCCGATCCCCGCCGGTATTTGCGTTTTGAGGCATTGGGACTCGCCATCCTACAAGCGTTGGGCCCGGAAACCATAGAAAAGCTAGGTTTACAAGATTGTCTGGACGAAATCCCTATAAAACCGCAACGCTCCATTGTCTTGATCGACGAGATCGACAAGGCTCCGCGCGAAGTGCCTAATGACCTGCTTAACGAAATCGACCGCTTAAGTTTTGAAATCCCGGAGTTGTTTGAGCCAGGCAAAGGCCGGACTACCGTCGCATTAAACAGCCGCC
>CAIQND010000493.1 GCA_903873045.1 uncultured Methylococcaceae bacterium
CATAACGGTATTTTTCATTCATTTTTTCGACTCCTCTATAGCGACTTCGACTGCCCTTTCCTGGTATTTTTTGGCATCATCTCCCATTTTTCCAGAAATGACCATCGGCTTCATCACCAGCGGATGAATAAAGTTTCGATGGCTTCCCTTTCCACCTCGGTTTAAGAAGCCAGCTTTTTCAAGTTCACTAATTAACTCTCTAATTTTTTTGGGCATTACTATTGTTTTTCGGGCTGTTTTATCCGCGAACACTAAAATATTAAGCAGGGTATGCGGCCATTCCACACAGCATTGCCCCTTCAATACTACCATCAACATGTTCTATACCGGGCATAAACCATTCATCAGGGTCATATTTATTAGAACTGAATTTAAAAATGGCAAAATCCCAATCGTCAATCGAACCCGTAAATTTTAAACGACAGACTTCATTGGTTCGACCATAGTCAACACGATCAAGATACAAAAACTTACCCTTAAAACGTGGAATATATGTTGAATTACCATTAAGTTTTTGTTGGTTAAATTGCTCAACGATGGCTAGAGCTTGATTCTGGATGTCTATTGGAATACTTTTTGTCGTCATATTTTTTTATTAAATATATAAAATAGCCTTGATGGGCTATAAAAGTCACGTAGGAAAGAATGTCACGCAGCAACGGAAATTCGTTGAACACCGACAAAATCAAGTGCTCTGGTGATTCGTCTTTTTGAACTTCCAAACAAAGCTCAATGGCTTCACGAATACGTTCCATAAGCACATCCAAGGACTTGGCTTGTGTATGACAACCCCTTAGTACAGGAACGGAAGCCACAAAATAACCCTCCGAATCTTTTTCAATAACTACATCAAATTGCTTGATCATATTTTCAAATCCTAAAATCTGTGGTTAGGATTACGTTAATGCAAAGCTCCGCTGGCTGTTTTAGCAACGCGTTTTTGTTAAAATCAGTCGAATCTGATCCATTGATTAAATGGACATACGGTGTATGACGCTTCGCTTATACACCCTACGCGCTTGATTGCCATTGATTGGGTTAATCATTTTATATCATCTCATTTAGATGAATTTTTTAGTTTTACAATACAATAAGTTATGGTTTTAAGGTAGCAGTATTGGATTCTGACCCCATCAATTTACTGCGGATTTTTTTCGTTTTCCAGTGCTTCAACTAATTGTTTTGCAGGCAAATAACCGGGATAAATAGTGCCGCTTTCAGAGACAATCATGGGTGTTCCGGTTACCTTAAACTCATCGGCTAACTGCATGTGTTCATCAACGGGGTTGTCACAGGTTTTAGCGGGTACTTTTTGATCTTTTTTCGCAGCGGTTAAGGCGGCATTGCGGTCAGCAGCGCACCAAACCGAGATGGCTTTGGTGTAGGACTCTGTGTCTTTACCTGATCTTGGGAAAAACAAGTATTGAATGGTAATACCTTGCGCCAAATACTGATCCATTTCCGAATGAAGTTTACGACAGTAGCCGCAATCTATATCGGTAAAAATTGAAACGGTGTATTTAGAAATTTTGGGTTTAAACACGATCATTTTGGCTTGGCCCATTTTTTCAAGCGCCAGTTTTCGGGTATTATTTAATTTTTCTTCCGTTAAATCTTTACGGGCTGCCACATCAACCAGGCGACCTTGTATCAAATACTTGCCATCCTCGGAAACATAAAAGATATTGGCACCCACGACTACCTCATAAAGCCCTTTAATTTCTGACTGCTTTACGGAATCAATTTTCATGGTGGGCATTGACTGGGTCATTGATTGCCTGATGGCAGCTTCATCCGCATTAGCGGTAGATAATGTCAGACCCAATAATGATAACGCGGCAATCTTAATAACTTTTCTCATAGTGTTCTCGTGTTTACTGGATTGGATTTTTAAAGGCTAAAAAACGGGGGATTTATTAATTAAATAAACGTTGAACATCAAGAACCATCGCCAATACCATTAACGACATGAGTAAAGCGATGCCGACTTGCTGAAAAAAGGTTTGTATCTTTTCTGAAACCGGTTTGCCTTTAATGGCTTCCAAGCCAAAAAACAGCAAATGCCCACCATCCAGCACAGGCACCGGCAGTAAATTTAACACGCCTAAACTCACACTAACCAGCGCCATAAATTTTAAGAAATGCACCAAGCCCATTTCTGCTGATTGCCCTGCATACTGTGCGATGCTGATAGGGCCGCTCAAGTTTTCTACGGACGCTTTGCCAATCAGCATTTTGCCCATCATTTTCAATGTTGA